>DAOWII010000153.1 GCA_030640985.1 Chromatiales bacterium | reverse complement strand
GTGATCTGGCTCGCCTGGCGGGTACTGAACCCGCCGCAGTCATTGTGGAAAATCTCAATGAAGACGGCAGCATGGCGCGCCGCCCCGACCTGGAAAAGTATGCTTTGGAACATGGGCTGAAAATAGGTACGGTCGCTGATTTAATTAACTATCGTTTGAAAAATGAACCCAGCGTCGAACGTGTGGCTGAATGTCATATGCCGACTGAGCATGGTGATTTCACCTTAGTCGCTTATCGTGACCTTATTGCTCACGAACTACACTTTGCCCTGGTGAAGGGCGATATCTGTGAGGATGAGCCCAC
This sequence comes from Chromatiales bacterium, assembly GCA_030640985.1. GTDB lineage: Bacteria > Pseudomonadota > Gammaproteobacteria > Thiohalomonadales > Thiohalomonadaceae > DAOWII01. Next base: position 21,802 of record DAOWII010000153.1, on the reverse strand, counting down.
GTTAATTCGAGTGCACATGCAAAATAGCCTGAAAGATATCTTTGGCAGTCAACGTAGTGATCGGGGGTGGCCGCTGGATGATGCCTTGCAACGTATCGCCGCTGAGGGAAAGGGCGTTGCGATTATTTTGCGACACGATGAAAGTTCGGACAGTTTAATTCGTCAGATAAAGGATTACAAAGTGGAAGATAGCGGGGTAGAGCTTCCACAGCATGACGCCCCTGAGGATCTTCGAAGTTACGGTATTGGTGCCCAGATTTTACTGGATCTGGGTGTGCGAAAAATGCGTGTGATCAGTGCACCGAAAAAGATACATGGTCTTTCCGGTTTTGGACTGGAAGTGGTGGAATACGTTAAAAGTGCGAGCTGACTTTCTGGTTCATTAGGTCTAAAGTTAATAAATAAACATTAAATAGGGTAGGGGTATGGCAAATATTAAAACCATTGAAGGCAAACTAACGGTACGGGGCGCACGTTTTGGTATCGTGGTCGGTCGCTTTAATAGTTTTATCGTTGATAGCCTTCTGGAGGGCGCGCTTGATTGCTTGCGCCGTCATGGCGCTGAAGATGCAGACATTGAAATTGTCCGTGTACCCGGTGCCTTTGAAATTCCACTAGTGACCAAACGTATGGCCGCCACTGGCCGCTACCAGGCAATTATTGCATTGGGCGCTGTAATTCGTGGAGGCACACCCCATTTTGATTATGTCGCTGGGGAATGTGTAAAAGGTTTGGGCAGCGTCTCATTGTCTCAGGATATTCCAGTTACCTTTGGTGTACTCACCGTTGATACCATTGAACAAGCCATTGAGCGCGCGGGTACCAAGGCAGGTAATAAAGGGGAAGAGGCGGCCCTGACCGCCATTGAAATGGTCAACTTGTTACCTCAGATCGAATCTTAGGAATGATATAAATGAGCCATGCCCGTACCCGAGCCCGTGAATGTGCCGTGCAAGCTATATATCAGTGGCAGCTGACTGCCAATGATGTCGCCACTATAGAAAAGCATTTTCTGGAAGATCATAATTTGAAAGGTGTTGACGTAACCTATTTCCGGGAGCTGCTGCATGGTGTTCCCTCTCATCTCCATGAACTGGATGATCACATTTCCCCGTTTCTTGACCGGTCCCTGGAAAGCGTTGATCCAGTAGAGCGGGCTATTTTGCGTGTTGGCACTTACGAACTGGAGTTTCATCTGGAAACCCCTTATCGAGTGGTGATTAATGAAAGTGTCGAGTTAGGTAAAACTTTTGGTGCTGAAGATGGGCATAAATACGTGAATGGTATCCTCGACAAAGTGGCACAAAAACTCCGTGCAGTGGAAGTGAAGGCTGCTGCTAAGTAGACTGCGGTTAGTGCTTATTTTTAACGCAAAGGACGCAAAGTGCGCTAAGAGCGCAAAGAAATCGAAGGCTTCACGAGAAAAATACAAGCAAGTTGTGTGGAAAGACGCTTCAGATAATTAACCTATTTTGGGAGTTGAACCTTTGTGTCCTCTGCACCCACGAGGTATAACAGCCTCTGTGGCTAATATCTTCTTAATTTATGCCCCTGACTGAATTCAATCTTATCGAGCGTTATTTCGCGCATAAAGATCCGCGGCGTGATGATGTGGTAATGGGGGTTGGCGATGACTGTGCCCTGTTAAAAGTGCCTGCTGGATTTGAGTTAGCAGTTTCCATTGATACTCTGGTGGAAGGTGTGCATTTCCCGGAAGGCACTAGCCCGGAAGCCATCGGCCATAAATCTCTGGCTGTTGGTTTGTCCGATTTGGCAGCGATGGGAGCAACACCAGCCTGGGCGACTCTGTCACTAAGCATTCCCGAAATAGATGAACCCTGGTTACAAGGATTTTCCTCCGGTCTGTTTGCTTTGGCGAAAAAATATCAAGTGCAACTGGTGGGCGGAGATACGGTGCGTGGCCCCTTGGTCATTAGCATGCAGGTACATGGTTTTGTACCTGAAGATAGGGCGCTATGTCGTTCCGGGGCAAAGCCCGGTGATGGCATTTATGTGATCGGCACTCTGGGTGATGCGGGCCTGGGACTGCGTGTTGTGCAGGGTAAGAGTAGCGCAAATAAGAACGATGCTGACTATTTACGTAAACGGCTGGATTATCCCTCACCTCGTATCGAAACCGGTTTATCACTGCGTAATACTGCCAGCGCCTGCATTGATATTTCCGACGGCCTGGCCGCCGATCTTGGGCATATCCTGAAAGCCAGTGGAGTTGGCGCTACGCTGCAGGTAGACCAGTTTCCAGTCTCAGATAGTTTGCGTAATACTGTTTCATTAGATGAAAGCATAAGGCTCGCCCTGACAGCCGGTGATGATTATGAACTTTGCTTTACCGTACCGATGGAAAGGGAGGCCGCCTTGGAAGAGTTGCCAGTAAGCTGTACCCGCATCGGCAGCATCGAGGCGCAGTCGGATTTGCGCTTGCTGGATGCCAATAATTTACCTTACCCTATGGAGCGTAATGGTTTTGACCACTTCAGAAAATAATAAAGCTAATGGTAACTCTATGACAGGCCAAAAACAGCCCAGTCAGATCTGGCGACATCCCATTCATTTTCTCTCGTTTGGTTTCGGTAGCGGTCTTGCGCAGTTTGCACCCGGCACCTTCGGTACCCTGGCGGCGATCCCCGTTTATCTGCTGTTAGAGCCTCTGGGGTACATGATTTTTGCAATCGTCACCGTCGCTCTGTTTTTAGTTGGGGTAGTGCTTTGCCATACCACCGCTCTGGCCCTAGGGAGTCATGACCACCCCGCCATCGTCTGGGACGAGATCGTCGGTTATCTGATCACTATGTTCATGGTACCCCAGGGCTGGGAATGGGTTCTGGCTGGTTTTCTGCTATTCCGGTTCTTCGACATTCTAAAACCCTGGCCCATCCGCTGGATAGACCGCCAGGTACACGGCGGCTTTGGCATTATGCTGGATGATGTTCTGGCTGGTGTGTTTGCTTGCCTGTGCTTGCAAGGCCTGGTGATCTGGGTTTTGTAGGAACCCTTGGATAAACGGCGGCTTTGCGTTAAATGGATCTTTCGTGACGAGGGCTTGTGCAAAGCCACCGCTCTTATGTTTTATCTTTCTCAATCAGTGCGTAAGCAGAATGATTATGAATAGACTCGAAGTTTTCGGATTCTACGATGTAAGCTGAAATGCGCTTGTCTTCGTTTAATTTGACAGCAATATCCCGCACCATGTCTTCTACAAATTTGGGATTGTCGTAGGCGCGTTCGGTGACGTGTTTTTCATCGGGGCGTTTGAGCAGGCCGAAGAGTTCGCAGGAGGCTTGTTTTTCCACCAGGTCGATGATGTCTTCGATCCAGACAAAACCTTTGGTGCGTGCTGTGACGGTGACATGGGAACGCTGGTTGTGTGCGCCGTAGTCTGATATTTTTTTCGAGCAGGGGCAGAGGCTGGTGACCGGGATCACCACTTTCACTTGCATGCTGTAATTGCCATCAATGATTTCACCGAGGAAGGTGACATCGTAATCCATCAAGCTTTGCACACCCGAGACAGGAGCGGTTTTGTTAATAAAGTACGGAAAGCTCATTTCAATGTGGCCAGCCTGCGCTTCCAGCTTCTCCGCCATTTCCGCCAGGATATCCTTGAAGGATTTGACCGAGATCTCCCTCTCGTGACGATTGAGAATTTCCACAAAGCGTGACATGTGCGTGCCCTTAAAGTTATGGGGCAGGTTCACGTACATATTGAAATTGGCGATGGTGTTCTGCTCACCGCCGGTGCGGTCCATCACTTTAACCGGGTGACGGATGTCCTTGATGCCCACCTTGTTAATGGGGATCTGGCGGGTATCTTCGCTGTTCTGTACGTCGGCAATATTTTTGTTTTTCATACTTCCTCAGTGTAGCGCACACAGGCGCGGTCCGTTTCCCACAAGACAATGGCGCTGACGCGCACAGTTTCTTTATTGAGTTGTTCACCGATACGTTTATACAGATAGGCCGCGATATTTTCCGCGGTGGGGTTTATCTCATCAAATGGAGGGATATCATTGAGGTAACGATGATCCAGTTCCTTACAGATGCTGCGCGCAACGTTTTTGATCTTTTTAAAATCGATACCCATACCTGCTTTATTGAGGGCGGTGGCGATGACCTCCACCTCGACTTTCCAGTTATGGCCGTGCATGCGTGAGCAGTCTCCAGGATAGTCCCGCAGGGTATGGGCGGAGGCAAAGTCCGTGAGAATTTTAAGTGTATATATGGCTGACATGGAATCTATGGATTAGAAATTAACTGACTAAATTAGTCTGATTTTACGTGGATGATAGACGGCGGGCAAGTGCCCTCTAATTTCGAGCACCATCGACTTCTTTCAGAATGCTGGCTGTGCCCGTTTGGCGCTTTTGAATGGCCTTAACAATACCTGCACTATCAAGGCCACAGCTGGCGAGCAGGGTGGCATGGTTACCGTGCTCAACGAAACCATCAGGCAGGCCCAGGTGCATAATGGGTATTTCAATGCCTTCATTGCTTAAGTACTCATGTACGGCAGTGCCCGCGCCTCCCATGATGGCATTTTCTTCAATGGTGACCAGCAGATCATGGCTGGCCGCAATATGTTGGATCATGTCTTCATCCAGGGGTTTGACGAAGCGCATATTCACCACACTGGCATCTAGTTCCTCAGCGGCAGAAAGTGCCGGTTCCAGCATACTGCCAAAGGCGAGCAGGGCGATGCTTTTGCCCTTGCGACAGAGCTCCGCCTTGCCGATGGCCAGCGGTTCCAGATCATTGCCGGGCTTAACGCCGGGACCGGTTCCACGGGGGTAACGCACCGCTGCCGGGCCATCATGCAGAAAGCCGGTGCTGAGCATCTGCCGACATTCATTCTCATTGGCCGGGGCCATGATCAACATATTGGGGATGCAACGCAGGAATGACAGGTCAAAGCTGCCTGCATGGGTGGGGCCATCTGCACCTACCAGCCCGGCACGGTCAATGGCGAATAGTACCGGTAGATTTTGTATAGCTACGTCATGGATCAACTGGTCATAGGCCCGTTGCAAAAAGCTGGAGTAGATGGCTACCACGGGCTTTTGGCCATCGCAGGCCATGCCAGCTGCCAGGGTCACGGCATGTTGTTCGGCGATGCCTACGTCAAAGTAACGCTCGGGGAATTCTTCCGAGAAGCGCACAAGCCCTGAGCCTTCGCGCATGGCCGGGGTAATACCGATAAGGCGTTCATCCTTTGCTGCCATGTCACATAACCAGTCGCTGAAGATCTGGGTATAGGTGGGTCCCTGAGACGCTTTGCTCAGCATCTCTCCCGTGTCCGGGTCGAAGGGCGACACACCATGATAGGCGCAGGGGTTTTCCTCTGCCGGGGCGAAGCCCTTGCCCTTACGTGTAACCACATGCAGGAATTGTGGGCCATCCAGAGAGCGCATGTTTTCCAGCGTTTTGATCAGCGTGTCGGTGTCGTGGCCATCAACGGGGCCAATATAGTTAAAGCCCAGTTCCTCGAACAGGGTGCCCGGTACCACCATGCCCTTGACGTGCTCTTCGGCACGGCGGGCCAGTTCCCATACCGAAGGCATAGTGTTGAGTACCTTTTTACTACCTTCGCGTACAGTGGAGTAAAGCTTGCCTGAGAGTACCCGGGCCAGGTAGTTAGACATACCGCCCACATTGGGGGATATGGACATGTCATTGTCATTGAGCACTACCAGCAGGTTGGCATCCAGATCACCCGCATGATTGAGAGCCTCAAAGGCCATACCGGCGGTCATGGCACCGTCGCCTATTATCGCAACGACTTTACGATCGCTCTTTTCCCGCTGGGCAGCAATGGCCATGCCCAGGGCAGCACTTATAGAGGTGCTGGAATGTCCGGTGCCGAAGGTATCATAGGGGCTCTCTTCACGCTTGGGAAAGCCGGCCAGTCCATTCTGTTTGCGCATGCTGCCCATCTGTTCGCGCCGACCAGTGAGAATCTTGTGTGGGTAACTCTGGTGACCCACATCCCAGACCAGACGGTCTTCCGGTGTATTGAATACGTAGTGCAGGGCGATGGTCAGTTCTACGGTACCCAGGCCGGAAGAGAGGTGGCCACCGGTCTGTCCGACCGATTGCAGCATAAAGACCCGTAACTCCTGCGCCAGCGTCTTCAGTTGCTCAGTGCTTAGCTGGCGCAACTGTTCCGGGGAGTCAATCTGTTCCAATAGTGATGAGGCTGTCTGTTCAGGCATTGTTGGGGAATTGTATTGAGGTATCGTGGAAACGGATAATGATCGCTGCTTGGTGGTGGAGTTGCAAGCCCTGAAGTGGCTTGAGATTGCTTTGTTGCCCGGTTAGTGGCTACGCTCAACGATAAAATTGGCAATCCAGCGCAGTGGATCGGCTGCTTCACCCAGCGGTTCGAGTTGTTCCATCGCCAGTTCATGGACTTCCCCGGCCTTCTGTTTTGCCCCTTCCAGGCCAAGCAGGGAGGTATAGGTGGGTTTGTTCAGGGCCTGATCAGCCCCTTGAGTCTTGCCCAATGTCTCCGTGTCACCTTCTACATCCAGGATATCATCGCGGATCTGGAAGGCCAGACCGATACAATCGGCATAGGTGTACAGGCGCGTGAGTAACATGGGATCAAGATCCGGCTTGCTTAGAGCTGCGAGTGCGACACTGGCACGGATCAGTGCACCGGTCTTGTGACGGTGCATGGTTTCCAGCTCTTCCAGCCCCAGTTGCTTGCCCATGGAGTCAATATCGATGGCTTGGCCACCTGCCATCCCGCTGTAGCCACTGGCATGGGCCAGTTCACCAATCATCCGTAGACGGGCATTGGGGTTTTCTACCAGCAGGGGGTCAGTGGTTAGCACTTCAAAGGCCAGCGTCTGCAGGGCATCTCCCACCAGAATGGCGGTGGCTTCATCGTAGGCCTTGTGACAGGTGGGCTTGCCACGGCGGAGATCGTCGTCATCCATGGCGGGTAGATCATCATGCACTAGCGAATAGACATGGATCAGCTCCACGGCACATGCGGCACCATCCAGCCGCTTCAGTTCAACCCCCAGCGCCTGACCCGTGGCATAAACCAGTGCAGGACGGATACGTTTGCCCCCATCGAGGGTGGCGTAAGTCATCGCCTGATGTAAGCGTTGGGGCTGGGTCTGTGAGTCGGGTAGCCATTTGGCCAGTGCCGATTCCACACGGGCCTGGTAGGCCTGCAGTAATTCAATAAATGACATGCTTAATCTTCTTCGTAGGGGACGAGTTTTTCTTTGCCGCTTTTCCCCACCAGCATTTGCACTCTTTGCTCGGCTTCTTTTAAGGCCTGCTGGCAGCTGCGCGTCAGTTCGATGCCGCGCTCAAAATCTTTAAGTGAGTCTTCCAGAGTCAACTCGCCTTCTTCCATGCGCTCAACCAGTTCCTCCAGCTCAGCCAGAGATACTTCAAAGTCAATTTTTTTGCCCTTGGGGCTCACCTTTTTGGCCATATTTTAGTCCTCGTTCAGGAATGATGCGGGCTTTGTGGCGCTACGTTAACCCAGAGGATGATATGGGTCAAACTGTGTCATCATATCCCATTAGGTCACCTGTCCGGTATTGTTGCAGATAATTTTAATATGGACGGCGCTTTAAAAAAATCGTTGAGGCAAGAGGGGATGAAAAAATAACGATATTTATATTTGATGTGTTCAGAATGGGGGCAGGCAGTACCGACATCCTATGTTTAATGCAGGCCTGGAAGCCTCAAGTGTTGATAGCCATTTGCGTTCTTTGTATCTACAAGGTATTTGTCTTATGGCACTTGAATCCCTTAGGGATAAATGTCTTTAGTATTGAACAATCCTTAAAAATATAAAAAGCTTTCAGTAGTGTATTAGCTACCTAACATGGCTTTAACTTCTTCTATTTCTTTTGCTGTTTGATCCAGCTCAATTACGTTTACATCTGGTGCCAGTCCTAATTTGGCAAAGGCCGGGATGTTATCCCAGTCAGCCTGGGCGAGAGGGTGCTTGCTATCCATGTAGCTTTGCAGGTTTGCAACCTGAACCACATCGACGTAGTCGGTTTCTGTTGAATCTCTATCCAGTTTTTCATGGTCGGCGGCAACGGCAACCAGTTCGGGAGGGAAGTTCCAGGTCTTGAGTATGGCGGCACCGATCTGTGAGTGAAGTGTCAGTAATATATAGTCCAGCTTTGTTTCATCTGCCAGCAATTCAGGCGTGTCTTCTGCCTTGGTCAGGATGGGCAGGGCACCGATGTCATGGACCAGTCCGGCAAGCATCGCCTGTTCTGGTTTTAGTTTGGTGAATTGTGAGGCAAGTGCGTGACTGATGGCGGCTACCTGGCTGCTGTGATCCCAGATTTCGCGTAATTTTCGATCGGTGACATCCGAGGTTGCCTGAAACATTTGTTCCATGGCCATACTGGTAACGGTATCTTTCACTAGCCTCATCCCCAGACGGTTTACTGCTCCTTCAAGGTTGTCTATAGGCTGACTTGCTCGCATCAGAGGGCTGTTGGCGAACTGGAGTAGGCGGGCACTGATGGCGGCGTCACTGCTAATGACTTTGGCTATATCCTTGGTAGATGCATTTTCATCATTAACGGCATCTCGTACCTTTAGTGCCACTTCCGGCAGGGTGGGAAGCACCAGTCGATTATTTTTTAGGTCATCGATTAATTCTTTGAGGAACGTTTCTGCTATACCCATGGTTTTCCTTACCTCTGAAGAATCTACTGTTATATATATGTTCAGAGGCCTGGTTTTTTACCCGGTAATATCGCCGTTATAAATCGGCCTCCAAACTGTAGGGCAGCTCGCGGAGTGATAGTTCTGGACCCTCGGCATTTAAAAGCTGAACCGGTTCATTGGCCTCAGGAATGGCAACCTGGATCACGGCGAGGAGATCATAACCACCTTTTGCCGAAGGCTGGGCTGTGACTACTTTGCCGGTACCTTGTCCACTTCCCCCATAGGATGAATATAGCTCATCTCCGGGATTTGGACAGGTGGAAGTTTCAACGTGGGCAAGATACATACGACGCTTGAGCTTTCCCAGGTATTGCATACGGGCTACCACTTCTTGTCCGGTATAGCAGCCCTTATTAAAACTGACGCCATTTATGGCCTGCAGATTAACCATTTGCGGTACGAAAGCTTCCTGAGTAGCGGTGTAAATAACGGGGATACCCGCATGGATGTCCAGCAGCGCCCAGGGGCCTGCACCGACCACCTGGACACTTTCGGAGAAAGTCTGCCAGATGGACTGAATCTCTTCCACTGGCCCATGTAATTCAAAGCGGGCTTGTGGGCCGGGAATACGTATCACTATTAGCCCGTTTTCCTGTACGGCTGCGTCGATTTTTTCTGGGACAGCACTGAGTTGGTTGTTTAGCAGTTTTGCGCTATCGGGACCGGAGAGACCGATGCGAACCCATTCATCACTGGCATCAGTCAAATTCACCTTGGCGATGATGACATACTTTTGCAGGCGTTCGAGAGTGGATTGCACTAACTCAATTGGCAGTTGCAGGTAATAGCTATCATCGTGTTTGAATACGCGCATACTGGCAAGGATACGTCCTTTGGGGCTGCAGTAAGTGCTAAGCTGGCTGTGTGAGGCATTCACCTGACGGACATCATTGCTAAGCTGTCCCTGGAGAAACTGTTCGGCATCTTCGCCGCTGACACGGATCAGGCCGAAATGAGATAAGTCGGAAACAATATTATTCTCCAGAGCATCTCGGTACTCTTCAAGCTGTTCGCCAAAGTATTCCACCTGACCTTTACTGATGTGGGCGCCGTTTGCCTGTAGAAATATTTGCCAGTCGCTATTCATAAATTTGTCCCTTGCCTAAATACATGGTTAAGTGGCTGTGAAGTATATACAACTAACAGGGTGTTAATAATACTGGACTTAATGCCCCGGTTGTCCTATTTTTAATATCAATCAATAATAATCATTATACTTGTTCCATCAATTGGCCAGTATGGATAACAATAAAAAGCGTACGGTTTACCTTAACCTGTTTCAGTTCCGTTTCCCGGCAACGGCCATTGCGTCCATTGCACATCGTATAAGCGGTATTTTGTTGTTCCTTTCTATACCATTTTTCCTGTATCTACTCGAACTTTCTCTTTCCAGCCCCATGGGGTTTGCAGTGGCCTGTGCCTGGCTGGATTCGCTGCCGGTATACCTGTTGTTATTAGTGTTATTGTGGGCCCTGATACACCATCTTCTGGCGGGTTTGCGTTGTCTGTTGCTGGATGCGGATATCGGGATTGAGTTTGCGACGGCTCGCCGTAGCGCCATTTTTGTCATTGTCATTTCTCTATTGGCCTTTTTACTGGGGTTGATAAGCTTATGAATCACTTATTGTCCGGTATGAAGGCCTGGTTGGTGCAGCGTTTGAGCGCTGTCTACATGACGATATTCACAGTGGCCACTGTGATCACCCTGGCCACGGTTCCTATTGCTGGCTATCAGGATTGGCTTGTATTGATGTCTCAGCCACTGGTCGCCGCAGCCTGTGCGCTATTTGTTATTGCACTATTGCTGCATGCCTGGATTGGTATCCGGGATGTGATTCTGGATTACGTTACAAATCTGGGCATACGATTATTGTTATTGTCCCTGCTGGGGGCCTGGTTGATGTTGTTGGCCCTATGGTCGATTCGAATTTTACTCAGGGTGACGACATGACATTGGCTGTCCGCAAGTTTGATACATTGGTGATTGGTTCTGGCGGAGGCGGTCTGCGCGCGGCCCTGCAACTGTCCCAGGCCGAGGCTAACGTGGCGGTGGTCTCCAAGGTCTTCCCGACCCGTTCCCATACGGTGGCAGCGCAGGGGGGGATTAATGCTGCCCTGGCCAATGTGCTGCCGGATAACTGGCATTGGCATATGTATGACACGGTGAAGGGCAGCGATTACCTGGGTGATCAGGATGCCATTGAGTACATGTGTCGGGCGGCCTCGCATCTGGTTTATGAGCTGGAGCATGCCGGAGTTCCGTTTTCCCGTCTGGATAATGGCAAGATCTATCAGCGACCCTTTGGTGGCCAGAGCCAGGATTTCGGTGGCGACCAGGCTGCTCGCACCTGTGCCGCAGCAGATCGCACCGGCCATGCTATTTTGCATTCCCTGTATCAACAGAATATTCGTGCCAAGACTCATTTCTTTGATGAGTACTTTGCTGTTGATCTGGTTAAAGACGAGCAGGGCCACATCCTCGGTGCGCTGACCATTGAAATTGAGACCGGTGAACCTCTGTTGATCGAAGCCAAGACCACTCTGCTTGCCACCGGTGGAGCAGGGCAGTTGTTCTGCAATAACACCAATGCGCATATCAATACCGGTGACGGCATTGCCATGGCCTTGCGTGCGGGTATCCCCGTTCAGGATATGGAGTTTTTCCAGTTCCATCCCACCGGTATCGCTGGTAAAGGGATGCTCATGAGTGAGGGCGCCAGGGGGGAGGGTGGTTATTTAGTCAACAAGGACGGTGAGCGTTTCATGGAACGGTATGCGCCTCATGCCAAGGATCTGGCCAGTCGTGATGTCGTCAGTCGGGCAGTGGCTACCGAAATACGTGAAGGGCGCGGCTGTGGTCCTGACGGTGACTATGTTTTGCTCAAAATGGATCATGTGGGTGAAGAGGTTATCGCCAAGCGGCTGCCGGGTATTCGCGCCCTGGCTGAAACTTTTGCCGGTATTGACCCGGCAAAAGAGCCCGTCCCGGTTTCCCCAACGGCGCATTACACCATGGGTGGCATTCCCACTAATCGTTACGGTCAAGTGGTGGCCCCTGTTGATGTGGGTGAAGAGGCTATTCCCGGGCTTTATGCGGTCGGTGAATGTGCTTGCGTCTCGGTGCATGGTGCTAATCGCCTGGGCGGAAACTCACTGCTGGATATTGTGGTATTCGGTCGTGCCGCAGGTAACCACATTATTGAATTCCTGAAAGAGCATCGCTACCACCGGCCCATGGATCAAGGCAGTGTTGATAAAGCTATGGTCAACCTGCACCGCTGGGATCGTAAGGGCGAAGGTGAGACAGTGGGCGGTTTGCGTGGGGAGTTGCAACAAGTCATGGATGACTATTGCAGCGTGTTCCGCACCAAAGAAATTTTAACGGAAGGTGTGCAGAAGATTCTGGAAATTGAAAAACGCCTGAATAATGTCTATTTGCGGGATCACAGCAAAATTTTTAATACGGCACGCATCGAAGCCATGGAGCTGGTTAACCTGGTTGATCTTGCCGTGGCGACAATGATCTCGGCTCTGGCGAGAGAGGAAAGTCGCGGCGCCCATTCACGTATGGACTTCCCTGAGCGTGATGATAAACACTGGTTGAAGCACACACTATACTATAAAGAAGGCAAGCGCCTGGATTACAAACCGGTTCGGGTAAAACCACTTACTGTGGAATCGTTCCCACCGAAACCGAGGGTATATTAGTGAGGCAGCAGCAAGCTAAAAGATGAAATTCAGAATCTACCGTTACAATCCGGAAACCGACAGCGAAGCTGTCATGCAGGAGTATATTCTTGAAGATATTACGCCCGGCATGATGTTGCGTGATGCGCTGTTACGTATCAAGGAAGAACAGGATGAAACCTTGAGTTTCAGGCATTCCTGTGGTGAAGGTGTGTGTGGTTCGGATGCTATTAATATCAATGGTCATAATGGCTTGGGGTGTATTACTCCTGTATCTGAATTAAAAGAACCCGTTGATATTCGGCCACTGCCAGGGCGTCCGGTCGTTCGTGATCTGGTGGTGGATATGAGTCAGTTCTACCACCACTATCGTTCAGTAAAACCTTATCTGACGGTTTATGAGCCGGAGCCGGAAGTGGAGTATCTGCAAAGTCCGGAAGACAGAGATAAACTGGACGGTCTGTACGAATGTATTCTGTGTGGCTGTTGCACCACCGCCTGCCCGTCTTTTTGGTGGAATCCGGATAAATTTCGTGGTCCGGCAGCACTGCTGCAGGCTGCACGTTTTATTGAAGATAGCCGGGATCAGGCCACCGCAGAGCGCCTGGAGGATCTGGAAGGCCCTTACCGCATGTTCCGCTGCCACACCATTATGAATTGTGCTGATGCCTGCCCCAAAGGCTTGAACCCAACCGAGGCCATTGGGCGCATTAAGCAACGTATGCTCAAGGATCAATCCTGAGTAAAGCCAGAGAAAAGGAATGACATGATGAGCGTGGATTCGCGCCTTGCCTGGCAATGTCGTCGTGGAATGCTGGAGCTGGATTTGCTGTTACGGGGTTTTCTCGATAACGGTTACGAACAATTGGATGCATCGGGTCGGGATGCCTTTGAGCGACTATTAAAGACTCAGGATCAGACCTTGTTTGAATATTTCATGCAAAACAAACTTCCCAAGGAACGGGAGCTCATTGATGTCATTGAACAAATACGCCACGCCGCTCAGACTTGAACCGCATATTTCCCGAATTCTCCTGATACTGTTGTTATTTGCCCATGGTGGGGCATTGCTACTATGTTTGTTACCGGATTTTTCTCCAGTTATTCGACTTGTGATTATTCTGTTCGTCGCATTAAGCCTGCTGTTTGTTTTTCGTCGTTTTTACTCAGAAAATACTTTCAAGCAATTGGTTTGGGATGAACAGGGAGTATGGGTGCTGTGCCGGCACGATGGCCGGCAGCTGGACGCAGAGTTATTACCGGACAGTTATGTGTCTCCTGGACTGGTTATTCTTAACCTGCGTTGCCTTGATGGTACTCGCTGCCCGTCCCAGCTGCTGTTATCGGACAGTCTGGACGAGGAGACCTTCCGGCGCTTACGTGTAAGGCTTCGTCTGGAGGGGGCTGCACCAGAGTCCGGTGTTGAGCCTGTTATGGACAGGAGCAAAAAGTAAAAGTCTCAGGGGGCATTTATGCGGCGCCCCTGAGTTGTACAAGTTTGCCCTCAATCGCTGATAGCAGACTGTCAAAGGATTTGGCAAAGGATTCAACGCCCTCTTTTTCCAGTTGCTCCATGCTTGCATTAATATCAATACCCAGATCATGAACCGTATCCAAAATAGTCATCGCCCCCATTGTTTCGTGCTCCAATGTTGCGGCTACTTTGCCGTGATCACGAAAGGCATCATAAGTGGCTGGTGGAATGGTATTCACTGTCTCAGGTCCTATCAGTGATTCGATATAAAGCACATCGCTATAGTCAGGGCTTTTGGTACCAGTACTCGCCCACAATAGACGCTGGGTTTGTGCTCCTGCTTGTTCTAATGTTTCAAAACCTTCAGTGTTAAATAGATCTTTGTACACCTGATAGGCCGCTTTGGCATTAGCAATGGCAATTTTCCCCATCAGAGAATTTGCTACCTTTACCTTGTTATCTGTGGTGTTACTGTTGGCAAGTGCCGTCAATTTTTTATCAAACAGAGCATCGACCCGGCTGACAAACAGGCTGGCAACTGATTGTATGTGGTCAATACGTTCACCTCGCTCCATACGGGTCTTGAGGCCGCGCATGTAGGCTTTGGCTATATCCCGGTAACGAGATACAGAAAACAGTAGTGTGGCATTAATATTGATACCATCAGCAATTAGTTGCTCAATAACAGGAATACCTTCCAGAGTTGCAGGTATTTTTATCATTACATTGGGGCGGTTTAACTCATGGTATAAGCTTCGGGCTTCCTCAATACTGGCCTCAGTGTTGTGGGCCAGATCCGGTGATACTTCCAGACTGACCATGCCATCACGGCCATTTGTTTGCTCGTAGACCGGGCGTAGAATATCTGCGGTATTGCGGATATCTTCTATCGCCAGAGCGAAGAAGTATTCACGGCTGGACAGCTGTGGCTGATTTCTGGCCAGTTCAAGCAAGGCTGTATCATAGGCATCACTACCAGTGATAGCTTTTTCAAAAATGGTTGGATTGGAGGTAACACCACGCAGTCCATCTCGTTGGACCATTTGGACAAGCTCACCGGAGTGAATCATTGCGCGGTGAATATTGTCATACCAGACACTTTGCTTCTTGGCAGCGAGTAGAGTCAGCGGATTCCTTTTCATTCTTCTGTCCTTAGATGAGGGTTGCAGTATCCTGAGTCTAGCACTGAATTAATGAATCGCAAGTGACGGCGTAATAATGGCAATAGCTTTAAATTATACTAATTGAGAATGGCATAAAAAGAGGTTTGTTTTGCACAAGTAGTAGGGTAGTGTGGCGAAAAACTTTATGGCTAAATACCCTATGTTTCGAAATCTGTTCCTCTTTCTTGTTCTTAATAGTCTCCCGGTTTCTGCGCTGGGCTTTTACCCTGAAGAGCGTATGGACTTTTCTTTTGAATTGGATAGTTCTATATCAAATTGGGTCATTACTGGCGCTGTTGCGGAAACGCGGGTGAATCGACTGGGTTTTTCCCTTTATGAATACTCGAGTGAATATTTTCAACCGGGACTTCATGGAGGCAACCTGGATGTCACTCAATTGGATAATGCCACAACAGCAGGTATGGCGCTTAGCGGAAATTATTTGGGAGCTTCTGTGCGTTCCAGGGTTCCTTTGCTTGAACACCTCTCGCTACGGCTGCAGGCAGCATATATCTACCACACAGCAGAACAGACGTTGATTAGCCAGGAGACACAACTGAAGTGGTCTGATACTGAAGTAGAAGCTGGATTTGGCTTTCATTTTGGGCATTTGGAGATTTTTGTCGGAACGGCCTATTACGCCGTTGATGGCGATGAAGCTTCAACGGGAACAATTAGCCAGACCCGTACTTTTAGTGAGGAAGATGATACTAATAGCTATGCGGGTGTTCACCTGCCCATCGATGCAACAGGGAGTATGCAAATACAGGTGGGGAGTGGGGCGAGGAAAATGACTCGACTGGTATTTATGCGACAGTTTTAAAGATTGCTGATTAATTCTGAACTCAATCCTGTTTGGCTGAATTTATCAGAGCTATCCATTCATAATGGGGCATTACATTTATGGTGAAATTGTTTACTGTTCTCGTATAAACAATGTTTAACTGAAAGGAGAGTCTGATGGCACGTACTTTATCAACTATGCTGGAACTGGGCACAGCCGCGCCTGATTTTACCTTGTTGGATCCTTCAGCAGGGGAGATGATTTCCCTGGCTGATTTTTCTACCAAACCAATAATGATTGTCTTTATGTGTAACCACTGCCCCTACGTGAAACAGCTAGGCAGTGCGCTGGCGGCCTTTGCTGATGAGTATCAGGCAAAGGGCATGGCTGTGGTGGCGATCAATAGTAATGACGTTGATAACTATCCTGACGATAGTCCAGAGAAGATGATCGACGAGGTAAAAATCAACGGTTATCACTTTCCTTATCTTTATGATGCTACTCAGGCAGTAGCCAGGGCCTATAAGGCGGCTTGTACCCCTGACTTTTTCCTTTTTGACCATGAGCACAAGCTGGTGTATCGGGGCCAGTTCGATGATGCCCGGCCGGGCAATGATGAACCGGTGACAGGTAAGGATTTGAGGGCCGCAGCGACAGCGGTATTGGCAAGACAGGATATTTCTGCCGAACAGGTACCGAGCATGGGCTGTAACATCAAATGGAAGCCAGGCAACGAGCCTGAGTATTAGTAAGGGTAGGTAGCACGCCAGGAGCCTCTCTTGGAGATGAAGAGGCTTCTGGCTTGTCGCTCATTCCTGTTTTATTGATGTGCTCGATTAGTCACCAGGTCATCTACCACGCCTGGGTCGGCCAGGGTGCTGGTATCGCCAATAGTGTCTGCTTCGTTAGCGGCGATCTTGCGCAGGATACGGCGCATGATCTTGCCGGAGCGGGTTTTGGGCAGGCCGGGTGCCCACTGGATGACATCCGGTGAGGCGATAGGGCCAATTTCCGAACGTACCAGTTTGATCAATTCGTCACGTAGTGCATCAGTAGCCTCGATGCCTTTGACCAGGGTGACATAGGCGTAGATGCCCTGTCCCTTGATATCGTGGGGGAAGCCTACCACTGCGGCCTCAGCGACCGAGTGATGCAGTACCAAAGCACTCTCCACCTCGGCGGTGCCCATACGATGACCGGAGACGTTGAGTACATCATCTACCCGACCAGTGATCCAGTAATCACCATCTTTGTCCCGGCGGGCGCCGTCACCGGTGAAATACATACCGGGATAGGTGGTGAAGTAGGTGTCGATGAAGCGTTGGTGGTCTCCGTAGAGGGTGCGCATCTGACCGGGCCAGGGATGAGTCATCACCAGGTTGCCTTCGCATTCTCCTTCGAGGATATGGCCATCACCATCCACGATGGCGGGCACGATACCGAAGAAGGGGCGCATGGCCGAGCCTGGTTTGAGTTTGTGGGCACCGGGGAGGGGGGTGATCAGGTGGCCACCGGTTTCCGTCTGCCACCAGGTATCCACGATGGGACAGTGTCCATTGCCGACCACATGGTAATACCACTCCCAGGCCTCGGGATTGATAGGTTCACCTACGGTGCCCAGCAGGCGCAGGCTATCTCGCTTTGTCGATTTGACCGGTTCATCACCTTCACGCATCAGGGCACGGATGGCGGTGGGGGCGGTGTAGAAGGTGTTCACCTGATGTTTGTCACACACTTGCCAGAAGCGGGAGGCATCGGGATAGTTGGGGACGCCCTCGAACATCAGGGTGGTGGCGCCGTTGGTCAGTGGTCCATAGAGGATATAGGTATGGCCGGTGATCCAGCCCACATCGGCGGTGCACCAGTAGATGTCACCCTCCTGGTAGTCAAAAGTGTATTTATGGGTGATGGCGGCAAATACCAGATAACCGCCGGTGGTGTGCAGCACACCCTTGGGTTTGCCGGTGGAGCCAGAGGTGTAAAGGATGAACAGCGGGTCTTCGGCATCCATTTCCTCTGGTGGACAATCGGCCGAGGCACCATCCATGGCCTCGTGGTACCAGACATCACGTTCATCATTCCAATGAATATCCCCACCGGTACGTTTTACCACCAGTACGGTGTGTACGTTGGGGCACTGCTCCAGTGCTTTATCGGTATTGGCCTTGAGTGGTACGGTCCTGGCACCCCGCAGGCCTTCATCAGCGGTGATTACGGTCTGACAGTCAGAGTCCAGAATACGGTCTTTCAGAGATTCCGGTGAGAAGCCGCCAAAGACTACTGAGTGCACAGCACCGATGCGTGCACAGGCCAGCATGGCCATTGCCGCCTCAGGTATCATTGGCATGTAGATACAGACTCGGTCACCTTTTTTTACACCACGGCTCTTGAGGACATTGGCGAACTTGCACACTTCTCCATGCAGCTCACGATAGGTGATCTTTTTATCGACGGACGGATCATCCCCTTCCCAGATAATCGCCACCTGATCGCCACGGCTTTGCAGGTGGCGGTCGATGCAGTTATACGTCACATTGAGCTTGCCACCCTCGAACCAGCGGATATCTCCCTTGTTGTAATCCCAGTCGAGCACTCTGTCCCAGGGTTTAAACCAACTGACAAAGTTTTCCGCCTGTTCGGCCCAGAAGCTTTTCGGATCATTGATGGAGTGTTGGTACATCTCGTCATAAGTTTCAGCATTAATATGTGCCTGGGCGGCAAACTTGCTGGGGATATCGTAGACCTTGTCCGACATGCTCGTTTCTCCTGTTCTATTTATTTTGAGACGCTGTCATTACTATGTGGTGCCAGCATAATAAGCGAGTGTCATTGTATGACGGTGCCTAAGCTGAATTGATTATAACAGTGTAAACGTGACTGTATAGTTTGAGATGAATGTGGGCTGCAAACTCGTAGAGGCTATTTACTTACGACGGCGTTGTAATTCAATGTTGTGGATATAGCGCTGAATAGCTGCACTGTGTTTGGGGATCAACTCTATAAACTGGCAACCGACAAATAATTGTTTTCTATTGTCGTTTGTAGATGTTTCGCGCAGATTCTTGACCTCAGCAGAAACCCGGATGTCGGCATAATCCGGAAGTGAAATGATGCACTCATTAATCTGGATGTTTTGATGCCAATCTGAAAACTCTTCGGGGTTTGTCATGGTAAAACTAATGCCACCTAAACTAATGTCTTTTACGGGGACGATTTTTTGTTTGCCACCAGGGAGATTGAGGTGGCAAATTACAGGCGGACGGTCTGGTGTGATTAGACGATAATATTCGCGACGTTGCAGTTTGATAATGGACGTGGGTAGAGGAACAGCAATGCAGGGTTCATTTTTGAACGTTGTTTTTTCGACTTCTTTACTGGTAAATTCCACATGTACTTTTTGGTGACGACTGACAATTATCAGGAATGTGCTTTCAAATAGTTTTTGATTAAGTAACTTGTCGCGGCCCAGATCCAGGTAAAGGTATTTGTCATCAAGGCCGATGAAGGCGGAAATAAGGAAGTGCTTTTCATCATCAAAGTATATGGTCACTAATTCCGGGTTACGGACAATATCACTGAGAATGCCCGCAATACTGGCAGCACTCTGGATGCGGTACTGTTCTACCTCCGTTGGATCCCGGAAGTCGCTGGAGCTGTAACGACGTTTATTAAAGCTACTGGTGGTTTGATTTGTCATTAGCCTAGGAGCCACCTGTCATTTCTGAACGGGGGATCCTGCCGCCCACTAAATTAGATCCGTGGCTCCATCCTATCAAATGATGTCGATAAGACAAAATTATTATGATGCGTGGTATCTGTGTTATTCAGGAGCGATTGTTACTGACGGCCTTGGCCTTCTGTTCAACCTGTACCTGGTGTAAAAAGCGCTGAATGGTGACATTTTTTTCCATACCAAGTCCGGCAAATGCACAGCCTATGTGCCTGGCTTGCCGACCATCTACCAGGGTGCGATCCATTATGTTTCGAACTTCCAGGTCAATGGCGATGAAGCCCAGTTCCGGTAGCTTAATACCGCAGCCTGTCAGTAGCTCCTTGAGTTCGGGGTTAAATTCCTGGTTTTCTATTTGTAGCCGGAGTCCACCTACGCTCATATCCATCACGGGTAATTCAAGTGGGTCACCACCAGCCTGTGGAATACGGCAAATAATGGGGTGTGCTACAGGCATATCAACACGGAAAAACTCCCGCCGCTGTAAACGGTACAGGAATTCTGGAATGGGGCAAGATAAGGCTTTTCGATCCTGATATTTGGCCAGCTGGATTCCTTCGCAGGAAAACTTGATACGAATACGATCATGGCGGGTGGTACAGACAAGCCGGCCATATTCAAGAACTTGCTGATTGATTTTTTCATCCTGACTGTAATCCAGTACCAGTCGATCATGATCGGGCAATACACCTAGAACCGCTGTCAATATATGTTGAGTACCATTATTGAAATAGCCTGTAACAATATCGCGATCACGTGCTATCTCGGTAAAGATTCTCTGGACGGCGACTTCTGACTGGATCAGAAATTTATCCTGATCTTCAATGTTAAAAAGCGCGGTTTTTTGTTCGTTGCTATATTCTTTACTATCTTCAGCCATTAGTGAGCCTGTAAATATTTCTCGATTACTATCAATTGTCTATGTCGTATGTGATGAGCCAATAAACTAACAGTTTTAGTATAAGTTCTTTAATCCGTCAGATATTTTATAATTACTTTGCAACAGTATGGCATATATTTTCTGCTTACAACGCTGTCAGCGTATTAATAGTTGGTTAATCATGAGCATAGAAGACTATACCCACTGGTCAGTCGGTTGTTGTGGGGGTGTTTGTGCCTTTATTCTGGGGATATTATTCACCGTCCAATGATGATGGGCCCACTCCCAGAACTCATCCAGGTTGGAATTTTTCAGCTCTGTGGGTGGGTTTTGGCCAAGAAAATACAGGGCCTGCCATAGCTCGGGCAGGGGATTGTCTGGTTCCAGTGGTCTGGCAAAGGTTTGTTTGCTGAGTTTCTCTCCCGTTTTATTTATGGCGACAGGCAAGTGAAGATAGCTCGGAGTGGGTACCCCCAATAGCTTTTGCAGGTAAATCTGCCCGGATGTTAAGTCCAGCAGGTCACAGCCGCGGACAACTTCACTGATACCGTAGGCCGCATCATCCACCACCACCGCCAGCTGATAGGAAAACAGGCCATCGGCCCGGCGTACAATAAAATCGCCACCTTGTTGCTCCAATGCGCTATGGAAGCGGCCCTGGATGATGTCTTTAAAGCTTAACTCCTGAGATTCGGTGTTTATCCGCAAAGCACCGCCATGGTTGGACGTGGATGTCAGTGTATTTGTCAGAGTACGACAGGTGCCCGGGTACACGTCTTGCTGTCCTCCACTGGCGGCAAGGGTTTTCGCAATTTGTTTACGTGAGCAGTGGCAGGGATAGACTACCCCCGAAGCATGCAGGCGCTCCAGTGCCTCCACATAGGCCTCACTTCGTTTGCTTTGGTAGCAGACTTCTTCGTCCCAATGGAGGCCGTAGCTGTCCAGTGTCTGTAAAATGAGCGTGTCTGATCCGGGTACTTCACGAGGGGGATCCAGGTCTTCTATTCGAACCAGCCATCGGCCATTGCAATGACGCGCCTGTAGGTAGCTACCCACGGCTGCAACGAGTGAACCAAAATGCAAGGGCCCTGTTGGGGAAGGGGCAAAGCGGCCACGGTAGCCTATCGTGTTTGTGGAGAAATTTTTCATTGATACATGGGACATTAATTCATATGTGCTTGATATCTATCGGCTTTGTCCTGCCAGGAGCAGGTAGACTGACATCACAGACAACTATGCGCTTGTTTTCCCCGACAAAATTACTAGAATATTATCAAGAGAGTGCTAATAAGGCTACTCACCGGAGAAAAGGGAGTTCGAGGGAATGACACCGTCAGATGATAAAGAAGAC
>DAOWII010000172.1 GCA_030640985.1 Chromatiales bacterium | reverse complement strand
CTGCCCTGGTATCGTGTTGTAAGGTCCAATCGTACACTGGCCTTCGTGCCTGGTGGTGAGGCATATAATAAGCAGAAGGGATTGCTGGAGAAAGAAGGCATACAAATAATTAATGGGAAAGTGATTCCGCTTGAATCAGATGAAACGGTAGGTTTAGATAAACTGCTTTGGGGGCCACCCGGCACCTAGACGATTCAATGGGGTAAGGGAAAATTAATTATTTCTGGATAATCGGTATTGTCTTTACACTCGCTTTGCTAACGCTTGGTATTGTTTTGTTTCCTAAAGGACAAGCCAGGGTTGGGTTAGTGGCCACCCAATTAAGCCCTTGCCCGAATACGCCAAATTGCGTGTGCAGTGAAGATACATCTAAACCCTCCTATATTGCGCCGCTTATGTTTAGTAGCGAAGCATTTAATGGCTCTATGGATACTTCCTGGCAAAGAGTCAGGCAAGTTATTGTCACTTCAGGCGGCCACATTGAAATGGAAGAGCAGGGGTATCTTTGGGCAAGCTTTACGACAAAGTGGCTACGCTTTGTGGATGATGTGGAGCTAAGAATGGATGCGGATAGCCACCTGATTCAGGTACGCTCGGCATCAAGGCTGGGACATTCTGATTTTGGCGTGAATAGAGAAAGGGTGGAGAAGCTTCGATTGTTGCTAAATCAACAGGAATAATTGGGGCTAGGCCACGGGGTTTTAATTGAGCCTGAATCCCTTTCAAGTCAATACCTCCTTAATATCCGCTAGCACTTCCATTCGGCGAATCTCATGAAAAACGTGTTGCCCTTCCGGGTGGGCGCCTCGTAGCATCGCCAACCACTGCTTGAGTCGCATCACCACGTATTTTTGTGGATAGTCTGTTTCCATTTGTTCGCAGGTGGAGACTATTAGCGAATTGATGGCCCTCCAGTTCATCGGCTCTATGGTTTCATTATGATTACTTTGTTTGATCTGCCTTGCCAGTGAGGGGTTGTTGATTGCGCCACGTCCCAGCATTACGCTCTTACAGCCGCTGGCTTCTACACAGTGATGATAGTCTTCGAGCCTATTAATATCGCCGTTGGCAATCAGTGGAATAGTGAGCGCCTCCCGCAGTGGTGCCAGTGCTTCCCAGCGGGCGGGTGGTTTGTAGCCTTCGATTTTGGTACGGGCGTGTACCGTCAGTTCGGCCGCTCCCGCTGCCTCAATGGCCAGGGCGTTATCCAGTGCCAAGGCATCGTTTTCGTAGCCGAGACGCATTTTCGCCGTCACGGGAATGGTGGCATCCACCGCCTTGCGTACGGTGGCGACGATGGCATGAACGCGTTCAGGCTCTTTTAATAAGACGGAGCCCCCCATTTTTCGGGCGACGATTTTTGATGGGCAGCCGAAGTTGATATCAATGGCAGGTGCACCGAGTTGTACCGCTCTTTGTGCGTTGGCGGCCATGGCCTCCGGGTCACCGCCCAGCAGCTGTAATATTACCGGAACACCTGATGGGGTTTGGCCCTGCTGCGCCAGCTCTGGCGAAGTGCGTTTAAACACTTTTGCGGGAAGGCAGCAATCGGTGATGCGGATAAACTCCGTGACGCAGGCGTCATACCCGCCGACACTGGTGAGTGCCTTACGCATGTGGTGGTCGATAACCCCTTCCATGGGAGCAAGTATGATTTTCATGGTGGTGGGGATGTTACTCGAACCAGAGGGGCAGGTCTCTATTTGTACAAAAAGGATAATTGGGTGCAGCTTAGGCTATTTCTATATCTGCCTTGTAAAGACCCATAATGGGGTCTATAGTACCCATATTGGGTCTTTTTGGGGGGTGATATGTCACCATCTGCGCTTGGTGATGCCTTGTTCACCAAAACACAACAGCGAGTGCTGGGTTTGCTTTACGGTAAGCCGGATAAAAGCTTTTATACCAATGAGATTGTGCGCTGGGCTGATATGGGGCGGGGTACGATCCGTCGTGAGCTGGATCGTTTGGTTTCAGCGGGTTTATTGGTGAGTTCGCGTATTGGGAATCAACTTCATTATCAGGCTAATCCTGACAATTCTATTTATAATGAATTACTGGCTATTGTTAGAAAAACCTTTGGTATCGCGGATGTCATCAGATCAGCATTGCTTACAGTGGATGAGCAGCTCGACCTGGCCTTTATCTATGGTTCTGTTGCGAAGGGGGAGGATACTGCCAGCAGTGATATTGATTTACTCGTGATAACGGATACTCTGGGGTATACCGATTTGATGTCTGCTCTTACGGATGCCGAGAAATTATTAGGGCGGCCCATAAACCCATCCATTTATACAATGGAGCAAATCGAGAATAAGCTGGAACAGAAAAATGCATTTTTGACCAGGGTGATGGAACTACCCAAGTTGTGGATTAAAGGGAGGGATGATGACATTGGAAAAGTTGGATAATCTGGTAAAAGTCAACAAACTCAAAGTTGAACCGCCTGATCAGCATGAGTTTGATGGTATGTTGAAAGCGGCAAAAAGCCGGCTACAGGATGCCCGGGTTGAAGGGTTATCAGAGGATGGTCAGTTTTCGTTAGCGTATAGTGCTGCCCATGCATTAGCTTTAGCTGCAATGCGTTGGCATGGTTATCGTTCTGAAAATCGTTATTTAGTTTTCCAGTGTTTAGAACATACAATTGGATTGGAAAATGCAAAATGGCGAGTACTCGATAAATGTCATGCGCAACGTAATTTGGCTGAGTACGAGGGTCATTTAGAAATTACGCCACAGTTACTTGAAGCGTTACTTGATATTACAGAAGAGCTATTAGAGTTGGTTATGGCATTAGGCCCTGTGTGAAGTTACTGGCCTCTGCCCTCTTTGACGTAGCAAAAAAAAGGCCCCGCAATGCGGGGCCCTTCTTTTAAACGATATCCGAGTTATTGTGGAACAACGTTCACAGCGCTAGGACCTTTCTGACCTGCTTCGGTATCAAATGTTACGCTCTGGCCTTCGGCCAGTGATTTGAAACCTTCAGCCTGGATAGCGGAATGATGTACGAATACATCGGCGCTGCCGTCTGAAGGAGAAATGAATCCGAAACCCTTGCTATCGTTGAACCACTTTACTGTACCTGTAGCCATTTTAGTATGCCTCTATAATTGATATGAAATGTATTAGCGTGCAAGTTACTGCTGAGTAACTACGGAAGTAACGACGCTTACATCTGCGAGGTATGACCGAGAATTCTACGCGACAAAAACTGCAACCTTGGTAAGTCTATACCATGTTTAGCTAAAATGAAATGATAAGGGGGCAGGTGAGTATAGTCATACTTACGCATTTTGCAGTCCCTAAAGTGCCATTTGCGCGCTGAATTTCCGTTGATATTCTTTTGCAAGCTCAGGGTGTGACGGTGTCAACATGCGGATGACAGATGATAATAATCTCTCTTGCTCGCAAATTCCCTGGCCAGGCTGGTGAATATCCCTTCAACAATAAAACATGGCTTAGATGAGACACTCATGAACTCAACGATGGCCGGGATCTTTTTCGAATTCTCGACCACGATGGTGGGGAAACTTTTGGCTGTAGCTTCAAAAATGAAGATTTCGTTGGGCATGAGAGTATTCATCCAGGATTTGGATATCAGACAAGTATAATAAACACACCGCAGCCTCTCATGCCAATCAACGCTCTAAAGGGTAGAGATACTATGAGAGTGTAAGACTAAAGTATGGTCCCTTATTCCAGCCACTCTGACTCAATCATCTGCATTTTTGAATCAAAGTGGTAAACCAGTGGCACTGCAGAAGGAATTTCTACATGTTCGATCTCATGGGAGGGGATCTTTTCCACGTGCATGCGCAGGCTGCGCAGGGTGTTGCCGTGGCTGATCACTAGCAGACGATTGCCCGAGTGAACACGTGTTGTGATGATTTCCTGCCAATAGGGGAGGAGCCTGGCCTGGCATTGTGCGAGACTTTCACTGCTGGGCAGGTGTTCGTGCTCAAGTTCGTCATAGAGGGGATCAAAGCGAGGATGACGGGGGTCGTCCTCTTGTAGTGGGGGGGGGAGGCTCCATATAACCACGCCACCAGCGACGGACGCTTTCTTCACCCCAACTATCAAAGATCTCCTGTTTATTCATTCCCTGGAGCTGGCCGTAGTGGCGCTCGTTGAGCCGCCAGCTGGTATGAATGGGGATCTCGGGATGTTTGGCCGCTGCTAACAGGCTGTCGATGGTCTGGCGGTTGCGTTGCAGCACGGAGATGTGGGCTTCGTCAAAGCCATAGCCCGCCTCAGCCAGGCGTCTGCCTGCTGTGGCTGACTCTTCCATGCCTAATTCTGTGAGGGGCACATCAGTCCAGCCGGTAAAGCGGTTGCTGAGATTCCACTCACTATGAGCGTGGCGCATCAGCACAAGGGTGTATTTGCTGACGCTCATTCTACCGAGTCCAGGAGTACATGCTTCAGGTAATGGTGATCATCCCATGCCTCCATCTGCCAACCTTTGCTGTCGTGTTGAAACCAGTTGAGAGCACAGTTAGGAATGTGGAAGTCCCGGGGTTCTTGTAGTGGCTTACCGGTCGCGATACGCCGTATCACATCCAGAACTCCGGCGTGGCTGACAACGGCGATCATTTCATTTTGGTGGTGCCTGGCTAGCCACTCAAAGGCCTTAATCACACGCTCGGAAAAATCCACCAGACTTTCACCCGTTTCAAAGTCGTAATGGAGATCTCTACTGATATAGAGATTATGGGCCTCTGGATAGAGTTCACCTGCTTCGTGTTTGGTGACGTTCTGAAAGATGCCATAGTGTCGCTCGCGCAGTGTTTCCATGGGTTTAACTTCGTGGCCCTCTCGTTCAGCCAGGGCATGGGCCGTCTCCATGGCTCGTTTCAGATCACTACTGTAGATGGCGGTAAAACTGTGGTGGGCCGCATTAAATGCCATGGCCAGAGCCTGGGCATGGCCGGTTTCGTTAAGGGGGATATCGATTTGTCCCTGGATGCGTGCTTCCTGGTTCCAGTCGGTCTCACCGTGGCGAATGATGCAGATACGTGTTGTCATACTTCAAATACTATACCTTCAGGGTGTAGCTTTGGCAGAAAAAGGGGAAATAGAAAAAAATATGACACATTTATTGATGGAATCAGTTTGTGGAAACAGGCGACATAAACCTGACTAATCCACTAGGTAATGGTCTAGAATGGGAGCATTGATACCACTGCAAATATTAAGGAATGGTCATGTTAGAAAAAAATCAGATTGCCCCTGCTTTTGAAATCCCCAATCAGTCCAATGAAATAATCCGTTTGTCTGATTTCAAGGGAAGTAAAAATGTGGTGCTGTATTTTTACCCGAAAGACGATACCCCCGGTTGCACCATTGAGGCCAATCAATTTACGCAGTTGGCCGATGCTTTTGCCAAAGCAGATACCGTAGTGTTGGGTGTGAGCAAGGATACTTGCGAAAGTCATCAGACCTTTATCGATAAGTTTGAACTAAAGGTTGGACTGTTGGCTGATACAACGGGTGAACTTTGCGAGGCATATGGTGTATGGCAGGAAAAGGAGAAAAAAGGTGTAAAGAAGATGGGCATTGTCCGATCAACTTTCGCAATAAATAAAAATGGACAGCTGGTTTATGTGATGTATGGAGTGACTCCAGAAGGGCACGCACAGGCAGTTTTGGATATAGTCACAGGCCTTTAGAAACAATTAAGGTCAGAATGCGATTTACGTGGTCGCTACCCTCACGGGAATCTACAGTCTAGTTATTGTAAATCTTGAAGGAAAGCAGCCCAGGGTAATAATTATGGTTTGTCCCTGTTTCTTTATTGAGTTAATGATTATTTCAATTTAGTAGGTTACATTAACGGTATAACTTATTAAATATAATGATTATAAAGTTTAGTGAAAGGCCATTGATCAATGGGGCCAGAGTAAATTAATGTATCAGAACAATTGGGGGCAGAAAAATATTGTATTCTGACCCCGATTCCGGGATTGTTAAGGAGGTTTTATGAAGACTGCGATCATTTTCCGTTGGGCTTACGTGCTGTTTTTTATTATGTTCCTTGCTTCTTGCAGGACCGTACCGTCGCAGCAGATTTTGGTTCAGGGCGACGTTAGTCCGAAACCGGATGTTGTATACAGTCAGCAAGAACTTGCTCAGATGCTGGCGCCGATTGCCCTCTATCCCGATGCACTTCTGACCCAGATTCTTATGGCCTCGACCTATCCCATTGAATTGATCGAGGCGGATCGTTGGGTCAAAAAGAATCCGAAACTGAAAGACGATACTCTTGATGCGGAACTTCTGGACAAAAAATGGGCGCCTAGTGTTAAGACGATTTGTCACTTCCCTTCAGTCCTCGCGCTGATGAGTGAGCGTCTCACGGAGACCACTGAGCTTGGCAATGCCTATCTTGCCCAGGAAGCTGATGTCCTGGCCATGGTTCAGAAACTGCGGGCCAGGGCCCATGCCCAGGGCAACCTTACCACCACCGAGCAGTATAAGGTCATCGTTGAAAGGGAGATGATCATTATCGAACCAGTGGACTACAGGGTTATATACGTACCGTATTATGATCCTTTTTATGTCTATGGTACGTGGTGGTATCCTGCTTATCGGCCTTATTACTGGGGGCCCGCAGGGAGAAATATCGGAGTTAATATTTTATACTGGCCCGGTTTCCATTTTAGTTTCATCTTCGGTAACTGGAGCTATTTCGATTGGCACAATCACTATATTTACATCAATGTGGATAATCGACCAAGGTATGTCAGGCACGACTATTGGATAGCAACTCCCGGCCGCTGGTTACATGCGCCCAAGCACCGTCGGGGTGTAGCGTACCGCGGTAAAACCACTATTAAAAAATACGGCAAGTATCCCTCCCGTTCCAGGGTTCTCCAGCGCGACCCGCGTAATCTTCCTGAACGCCAGAATCGTGATCATAAACAAGGGAAGCGTACTGAACGTGAGCAGTTGTTCCGGCCGCGGGTTGAGCAGAAAAAACCTGAGGAGAAAAGGAAAGACTATAAAGCGCTCGAAAAAAAGCTCGAACAGAAAAAGTCTGAACGGAAAAAGTCCGAACAGAAAAAGTCCGAACGGAAAAAGTCCGAACAGAAAAAGTCAAACAAATCAGAATCAGGGTGCGAGCAAGATGGTCGTAAACAGAAAAATTGCAATAAATCCTCCGATCGGCCGGGTCGAAGATAATTAAATAACAGTAACAACCGAGGTCTGGATAAAAAGGGGCAAGAATAGGCTGCCCTCTTTTACCCGGCATGTCACCGTCGCTGATTCTATGTAGAATGACGATAACCTAATGTTTTAACTACGGAGCTTCAGCATGTCTGAAAAGATGAATATGACCACCAGGATTCTGGTGTGGATGGCCGCGGGCTTGATACTCGGCAGTTTGATCAATGCCTTTATGGGACAGGTGAGCTGGGTACAGGAATACCTGGTTAGCGGCCTGTTTCATGTTGTTGGTGCGATATTCATTAGCACGTTAAAGATGCTGGTCGTGCCGTTAGTCACCTTCTCACTGATCTGTGGTGTATGCGGGCTTGGAGATATTTCCAAGCTTGGCCGGGTTGGACTTAAATCTTTCTTGTTATTCCTTATGACTACCGCTTTGGCCATTTCACTGGCGATGGCGGTTGCTTCATTGATTGGCCCTGGGCAAGGCTTTGAGATGGCCGAAAACGCCACCAGTAGTTTTAGTGCTCCGGAGGCCCCTGCACTCAGTCAGGTCATTATCAATCTTGTACCAACCAATCCAGTTGCTGCTTATGCCGATGGCAACATGCTGCAAATTATCTTTTTCACCATTATCTTTGGAGTTTGTATTTTGATGATAGGTGAGCGCGGAAAATCACTTATTGACCTGGCCGAGCGCCTCAATGAGGTGATGATGCAGGTGGTGAATATCGTCATGCATATCGCCCCCTATGGCGTGTTTGCATTGATGGCCAAAACCTTCTCACAACAGGGGCTCGACTTGATTATTCCGATGATGAGCTACTTCGGTGCAGTTGCTCTGGTGCTGGTTCTTCACCTGACGGGTACATTGATGTTGTTGCTCAAATTTTTGGCCAAGGTGGATATCTTTATCTTCCTGAAAAAGATGCGCGCTGCACAGGTTTTTGCCTTCAGCACCTCAAGCTCAAATGCGACTATCCCGGTGACACTCACTTCGGTGGAAAAACGTATCGGTGTAGATAATTCTACTGCTTCTTTTGTGGTGCCCTTTGGTGCGACCATCAACATGGATGGCACCGCGATTATGCAGGGCGTTGCAACGGTATTTATTGCTAATGTTTATGGGATCGAGTTAGGGATGATGGGTTATCTCACCGTGGTATTAATGGCCGTACTTGCCTCCATTGGTACTGCAGGTGTGCCTGGTGTGGGACTCATTATGTTAGCCATGGTATTAAATCAGGTGGGACTACCCGTTGAGGGTATTGCATTGATTATGGGAGTAGATCGTTTACTGGATATGATGCGCACCGCAGTAAATGTGACCGGTGATGCTGTGGTCACCACTATTGTGGCCCGTTCCGAAAAAACCTTAAATATCGATATCTTTAATGATGCTAGCGCTGGTGTAATCGATGCCGACATCCATCTTCCTCATAATAAAGGATAACTAAATAAGATGACCATCTGTAGCGAAGCAAAATTGGTGAAAGAGATGGTCAATAGATGATAAGCATGTCTGGGCGGGTTAGTTGCCTGGGGTATTGGTTTTAAAGTACTATTTTATTTTTGGCGTAAAATTTTTGCATATTAAGAAGGAGAGATACGATGATGTATGGATTTAGATTTATTGCTTCAGTTGCATTATTTTCATTGATCACTACTGCAGCTGTCGCAGGCCCAAAAGATGGGTTTGGTTTCAATGGTGGGCTTGCTAGCTATGATATAGATAATTCAGTTGATTCCTCAGGTATTAGTATTGGTGTTGATTACCAGTTTGCAGTAAATGAACAGTTTTCTATTAGCCCTTTTCTGATGAGCTCAGGCGAGTCCACAAGTATTTCAGGTGTGAGTGTGGGTCATGGTATTTTCGGAGTGCAGTTCCGCTATTGGTCTAATGATGTCTTTTTTGGAGGGCATTTCGGAAATTATTCTGAAGTACGGACAAATGGATGGTTCACCCTGTCTGGAAGTGGTGGTGGATCAGGTCTGGTAGCCGGATGGGAAAACCCTGAGACGGGTTTTTATATGATGGGTCAGCTGGATTCTGCAATCATTGATTATGGTTTTGCTGAAATAGATATATCTGGATTCCGTTTTAGTGTAGGCAAACGCTGGAAGTAGTATTGAAAACGGTTAATCCATTGTATTTTTGTAAGGGTTGGGTTGTTATAGGCCCAACCCTTACGGTATACAGTGCTTGATAAACGAGAGTATTTCGGAAGAGGAATTTAGGCATATATGAGAAAGATTTCCAGTTCGAATTACCTATAATTTACTTTCCT
>DAOWII010000129.1 GCA_030640985.1 Chromatiales bacterium | reverse complement strand
CGGACAGACGCAAAAAGTATGTTGGTGGAGGCTGCTTCTCGTCAGGAGCAATATTATATGGACAACCGAACCTATACCGATGACATGACTAATCTCGGTTATGCAGCGGATGGAGCCGATTCCGAAAATGGTCACTACAACATAGATGCCACCGCCGCCACCGCCACCGCTTTCACCTTGCAAGCCACAGCACAAGGCTCACAGGCCAATGATGCGGTGTGCGAAAATTTCACCCTGACACAAGATGGCACCAAAGGCGTCAGCGGCACTGGAACGGCAGCCAGCTGCTGGTAAAGGCTGTTCCCTACCTAAGTTCCCTTGGCAGGGGTTTATCCTTACCAGTTTTTAGGTAAGGGCTTGTCCCTGAAAAGAAACTCTACTTGAGTTCCCTTGGAAGGGGCTTGTCTCTACCAAGGGAGTTACTTCAACTCCCTTGGTAGAGGAAACACCACCTGTTCCCGACGCTCATGATTATCTTCCAGCACTGAAGCGCCCCACTGTTTTAATCGTTCTATCACTTGCAGCACTAACACCTCGGGAGCCGAGGCACCAGCGGTCACTCCCACACGTTTCACATCAGTCAACCATGTTTGCTGAATCTCGTCTACGGTATCAATAAGGTAGGCAGATGCCCCTTTGCGCTCAGCCACTTCCCGCAAGCGGTTGGAGTTGGAACTATTAGGCGATCCTACCACCAGTACCAGATCGCATTGTTCGGCCAGTTCACTCACTGCATCCTGCCTGTTCTGGGTGGCATAGCAGATGTCATCTTTTTTCGGCCCCCGAATTTCCGGGAATTTTTTCCTTAGTGCTTCAACCACTACGGCGGCATCGTCCACGGAGAGGGTGGTCTGGGTGACATAGGCCAGATTCTGAGGGTCTTTCACCTCAAGTTTTCCCACATCTTCAACCTCCTCCACCAGATAGATAGCCCCACCATGAGCGTCATCATACTGACCCATGGTGCCTTCCACCTCAGGGTGACCCTGATGACCAATCAAGACCACTTCTCTACCGGATCGGGCATGTCGAACGACCTCAAGGTGCACCTTGGTCACCAGAGGACAGGTGGCATCAAACACCTTGAGGCCACGGCGTTGTGCTTCATTCTTCACATCCTGAGAAACACCGTGGGCGCTAAAAATCACCGTCGCATCAGCAGGCACTTCACTAAGCTCCTCCACAAACACTGCACCTTTGTCTCGCAAGCCTTCCACTACATAGCGGTTATGCACCACTTCGTGGCGAACATAGATAGGCGCACCGAACAGCTCCAGCGCCCGTTCAACAATATCAATAGCACGGTCAACACCGGCACAAAAACCACGGGGGTTAGCGAGTAATACTTGCATGAAACTTATTCCTGATAGATATACTTGGTTTTAGCAATAGTACGCTATTTTAGATTCGAGGCATAAGCCTGTTATATGACTGCCTTGCTTCCATCCACACCCTGCAATATAGGTTTGAGGAAATGCCCGGTATAAGAGTCGGCATAGTCGGCCACCTGCTCCGGGGTTCCCGCCACGACCAGGGTACCGCCACCGTCACCACCCTCGGGACCCATATCTATAATCCAGTCGGCGGTCTTAATAACATCCAGATTGTGCTCGATCACCACGATAGTATTGCCATGATCGCGCAGACGATGCACCACCCGCAGCAGTTGCTCGATGTCATAAAAATGTAGTCCGGTGGTGGGCTCATCCAGGATATACAGGGTTTTGCCCGTATCGCGTTTGGATAACTCCCGCGCCAGTTTCACCCGTTGTGCTTCACCGCCGGACAGCGTAGTGGCACTCTGTCCCAGACGAATATACGACAGCCCCACATCAATAAGCGTCTGTAGTTTGCGGGCGATAGGAGGCACTGCATCGAAAAATACCCGGGCATCCTCCACCGTCATCTCCAATACCTCGTAGATGTTCTTGCCCTTGTAGCGTACTTCCAGGGTCTCGCGGTTATAACGTTTACCTTTGCACACATCACAGGACACATAAATATCCGGCAGGAAGTGCATCTCCACCTTAATCAGACCGTCACCCTGGCAGGCTTCACAACGGCCGCCCTTGACGTTGAAACTGAAACGACCGGGATTATAGCCACGGGCACGCGCTTCGGCGGTACCAGAGAAAAGGTCGCGAATAGGGGTAAACAAACCGGTATAAGTAGCGGGGTTAGAACGGGGGGTACGACCGATGGGACTCTGATCGATATCCACCACTTTATCAAACTGTTCCAGGCCGATGATCTCGGCACAAGGAGCCGGATCTGCACCGCTGCCGTTGACCGCCAGGGCTGCCTCGCGATACAGAGTATCGTTGATCAGGGTCGACTTTCCTGAGCCGGAAACACCGGTTACCACGGTCATCAAACCCACCGGGATATCCACATTCACCCCTTTAAGATTGTTGCCGCTGGCGCCGCGAATTTTGAGCTGACACTCCGGATCGGCCTGCACCCGTTGCCGGGGGATTTCGATACAACGCTTGCCCGACAAGTACTGCCCGGTAAGTGAGTCCTTATTACCAATCACTTCATCGGGTGTACCCTGAGCAACGATCTGGCCACCATGCACGCCTGCACCGGGGCCAATATCCACCACATAATCCGCCGAACGAATGGCATCTTCGTCATGCTCCACCACGATCACGGTGTTACCCAGATCGCGCAAATGCACCAGGGTATCGAGCAGGCGCTGGTTATCCCGTTGATGTAAACCAATGGAAGGCTCATCCAGGATATACATCACCCCCACCAGACCAGCACCAATCTGACTGGCCAGACGAATACGCTGAGCCTCACCACCGGAGAGGGTATCGGCACTACGATCCAGACTCAGGTAATCCAGCCCCACGTTAATCAAAAAGCCGAGCCGCTCCTTCACCTCTTTAAGAATCTTGGCGGCGATCTCTCCACGCCAACCAGGCAGTTGCAAATCAGAGAAGAACTCATGGGCACGACCCACTGACATGGCAGTCACTTCTGGCAAAGGCTTACCGGCAATAAAGACATTCCGCGCCGAACGGTTAAGTCGTGTCCCCTTACAGTCAGGGCAAGACTGAGTGCTCATGAATTTAGCCAGTTCCTCCCGCACCGAGCTGGAATCGGTCTCACGATAGCGGCGTTTCATATTGGGGATAATGCCCTCGAAGGGATGCTTGCGTTTGCCCCCTCGCTTACCAAACTCCGGGAAGCTAATCACCTCATCGCCACTCCCATAGAGCAAAATGTTGCGGATCTTCTCCGGCAGCTGCTCGAAAGGCATCTCCACATCAAACTTATAGTGTTTTCCCAGGGAGGATATCATCTGGAAATAATAGGCATTACGCCGATCCCAGCCACGTACCGCGCCACTGGCCAGAGCCAGCTCCGGATGCAACACCACCCGGGAAGGATCGAAAAACTGATGTACACCCAGGCCATCACAGGTACCACAGGCACCTGCCGGATTATTGAACGAAAATAACCGAGGCTCCAGCTCCTGGATAGAGTAGCCGCACTCTGAACAGGAAAAGCGGGCTGAAAATACTAAATCAGGCGTTGCCTGATCGCGGTTCTCATCGTCGCTACGTACATCCTGTACATCGCTCATATAGGCGATGCGCACCACTCCATCAGCCAGATTCAGGGCTGTTTCCAGAGAGTCCGCCAGACGTTGCTGAATTTCCGGGCGCACCTTGAAGCGATCGATGACGACTTCGATAGTATGTTTTTTCCGCAACTCCAGTTCCGGTGCGGCATCAAGTTCATGTACTTTTCCATCGATGCGTGCCCGTACATAGCCCTGAGCGCGCAGTTCTTCCAGCAACTGCACATGCTCACCCTTGCGGTCCTGTAACACCGGTGCCAGCAGCATCAGTTTTCTGCCCTCTTCCAGGGCCAGCACATGGTCAACCATCTGGCTCACCGTTTGTGCTTCCAGCACAATCCCATGATCAGGACAGCGGGGTTCGCCAGCACGGGAAAACAACAGGCGCAGGTAATCATAAATCTCCGTCACCGTACCCACAGTAGAGCGTGGATTGTGCGACGTTGACTTCTGTTCGATGGATATCGCCGGAGATAGGCCCTCAATATGGTCAAGTTCGGGCTTTTCCATCACCGACAGGAACTGACGGGCGTAACTGGAGAGCGACTCCACGTAACGTCGCTGCCCCTCAGCATAAATGGTGTCAAAGGCCAATGATGACTTGCCAGAACCAGACAAGCCGGTAAAGACAATTAACTTGTCCCGGGGCAGGTCTAAATCAACACTTTTAAGGTTGTGGGTGCGTACACCGCGAATGCGGATAGTATCCATGTTATTTTCCGATACAAAATTAACCTGTTAATATACGCCGTTTCGACCCGGCAACGCAAAATATCGTGCCTATTTTTCTAACGGAATAATAAATGTCCATGTCCCCCACAAAAATGACCCCGCGCGAACATCGCGCCGCCTTTTCTATTGCCGGAATATACACCCTGCGAATGCTGGGCCTGTTTATGATCCTGCCGGTATTTGCTCTTTATGCAGAGTCCCTGGGTGAAGTCACTCCGGTGCAGATTGGTCTGGCCATTGGTATTTACGGCCTGACCCAGGCGGTATTACAGATACCCTTCGGTATGCTTTCCGACCGTTTTGGTCGTAAACCCATTATCACCATTGGCTTACTTATTTTTGCCGCTGGCAGTGCTATTGCCGCCATGTCTACCACCATTGAAGGCATTATTTTCGGTCGTGCGATACAGGGAGCCGGAGCCATTGCGGCGGCCTTGATGGCACTGGCAGCCGATCTAACCCATGAAGAGCACCGTGCCAAGGCCATGGCCGTCATCGGCATCACCATCGGCCTGTCCTTCGTTGCGGCTATGGTACTGGGGCCATTATTGAGTAATTGGGTGGGCGTACCGGGGATATTCTGGTTTACCTCCATTCTGGCCCTGGCAGGCATCGGGGTGCTCTACCTCATCGTCCCTGATCCCATTCATATCACCATGCATCGAGACACCGAGCCAGTACCGGCCCAGTTTAAACAGGTACTAACCGATACCCAGTTATTACGCCTGGATTTCGGCATCATGGTGCTACATATGGTGCTCACTGCCAGTTTCGTGGTCCTGCCCCTGGCCCTGCGCGATACCGGCTTCGCCCCCGAGCAGCACTGGCTGCTCTACCTGCCGGTGATGGTATTTGCCTTCGCCGCCTCAATTCCATTCATCATCATCGCTGAAGTAAAACAGCGCATGAAACAGGTGTTTCTCTATGCCATTGCTATTCTGGCCTTATGCCAGTTTGCATTTATTGAGTGGCACAGTAATGTCTGGATACTGGGTCTGCTGATCTGGTTATTCTTTTCTGCCTTTAACCTGCTGGAAGCGACCCTGCCCTCCCTGATTGCCAAGATTGCCCCGGTACAAAGTAAGGGCACGGCCATGGGCGTCTATTCCAGCTCCCAGTTCATCGGCGCCTTCATCGGTGGAGCCGGAGGCGGAGCACTCTATGGCCTATATGGCTTTAATGGGGTATTTCTCTTTTGTGCGGTAATCTTGTTATTATGGCTTTCGTTTGCAGCCAGTATGCGCGAACCGCGCTATATCTCGACCTTCCTGATCAATGTTGGTGACATCAATACAGAACAGGCCAGGCAGCTGGAAACAGAGATTTCCCAGGTCAACGGTGTGGCAGAAGTTACCGTAAATGAAGAAGACGGTGTGGCCTATCTGAAGATAGACCCCAAGGTCACTGAAAGTGATGACCTGCTGAAATTCTCGGCCGTTGACCCCAACGTAGATTGATAGACCCTAAATCAGCAACTTAATAATTCGATACTCTGGAGAAAGAAAATGGCAAGAGGCATTAACAAGGTTATTCTGGTAGGCAATCTGGGCAAGGATCCCGAAATGCGCTACACCTCCAATGGCGGAGCAATCGCTAACCTGACCATCGCCACCTCGGAGCAATGGACCGACAAACAAAGTGGCCAAAAGCAGGAAAAGACTGAATGGCACCGGGTGGTGATGTTTGGCAAACTGGGCGAAATTGCCGGTGAATATCTGCGCAAGGGCTCCCAGGTCTATCTTGAAGGCCGCCTGCAAACCCGCGAGTGGGAAAAGGACGGGGTCAAACGTTATTCCACTGAAATCGTCGCCAATGACATGCAGATGCTGGGTGGAAAAGGCGGCAGTGGTGGTAGCACCGACTTCAATCAGGACAGGCCAGCACAATCGGCTCCTGCTCAAGCAGCCCCTGCCCAGGCAGCAACCGCCAATGACTTCGATGACGATATCCCGTTCTAGAGATCACCTGAGACTAATTCTGTAAGGAATATAACAAAAAAGCCCCTGTATCCAGGGGCTTTTTTGTTAGGGCTAAATGATTCTCTGGCCCCGGTACGGATCAAGAACTAGTGCCCCATGCTATTGAACTGAACAATCATGTTCTGAATCTCTTTGGTGAATGCCTGAGCACGCGAAGCCCATGTGCGGACTTCATCGACCACCACTGCAAAACCCCGGCATTTGTTATTAGCTATGTATACAAAAACCATCATTTCCCTTATTTTTACCCAAATTGCCGAAGATGCTATATCTCTACCTACTCTGCGGACCACTGAAGAGCGGCCTCAAATTAGCAAAAAAACTTTAAAGGTGTTTGCGGGTACCACACTAATGGACTAGGCTTAACGTAGGAAGGAATAAAAAAAGAAGGATTAAGCGGTTCTCTCCGAATTAAGTACATAGTATATCTATGGGCAGACACCAGCACTCGAGAAAACTGGGACTGATCACCTTTGCCTTGCTCCTGGCTCTGTTTCTCGGGCTAGGCTCATGGGTAATTCAATACAAAATCGAGCAAGCCAACCGTACTCAGGTAGGCGGTCACCTCAACCCGCAGCTGGAACTCATAAGACAGGCCGTTAAGTCCTGGCTCAAGGAACACCAGGCTACCGCTTCAATCTGGGCGAATAACCCGAGAGTAAGGCAGCTAACCCAACAATTACTGAAACTCCCCAAAAGCACTCTTGTTGCCGCCCCCGCACAACAACAATTAAGGAAGTGGTTACACCCCATTTATACAGGGAGAGACTATCGAGGCTACTTCATTATCGGGCCAAACAATACCAACCTCAGTTCCACCCGTGATGGCAATATTGGTGTCACAAGTTTACTGTCAACACAAAAAGATTTTATGAACAGGCTCTGGTCGGGGGATAGCGCGGTGAGTCTACCTCAGCGCTCCGATGTTCCCCTGCCTGACAAGACTGGTACTCACCGAGAAGGCCTACCTACCATGTTTGTTGCTGCCCCCATTAAAGATGAGCACGGCCGTAACATCGCCATTCTAGCCTTTCGCATCGACCCCACTCAGGACTTCTCGGAAATACTTCACCGGGGCAGAACCGGCACCACAGGGGAAACCTATGCCTTCAACGACAAAGGATTGCTACTGAGTGAAAGCCGGTTTGACAAACAACTGCGCGAGATAGGTCTTATTGGCCAGGGAGAAAAGGCCATACTCAACCTGATACTACGCGATCCCGGTGTGGACTTGACCACGGGAGAGAAAAGCAAAATCCCCCGGCGTCAGCAAGCACTGACACGGATGGCCCAAAGGGCAATTGCCGGCACCAGCGGCACGAATCTTAAGGGCTACCGCGATTATCGAGGCGTACCCGTTATCGGCGCCTGGCACTGGGATGATAACCTCAACTTTGGCATCATCGTAGAAATAGACGTTGCAGAAGCTTTCAGCGTGATGCATGCCAACAGGTTCAGCATCACAACAGCAACCCTGTTCACGCTGCTGCTGCTGGCAGGCCTGGTTGCGGTTTTTATTACCAACAGGGCGCGTATTCTGGCAAGCGAGGTCCAGAACCGAACCATATTGAGTTCAGTGGCAGACGGTATTATTACCGTCAATGAAGACAGCAATATTGAATCATTCAATCCCGGCGCTGAAAAAATATTTGGCTATTCAGTGGATGAAATTCTGGGCAAGAATATCAACATACTGATGCCTGAAGATGCCCAGCACCGGCACACGGTGTTGATAAAAAATGCTACAGATGCCATTGAAAATAAAGCGGGCGCTCTCAACTTACGGCGAGAAGTTGAAGTATGTCGCAAAGGTGGTGAGATCATTCTCATTGATATCAACGTAAGTGAAATGCACTTCGATGGACAACATCTGTTTAATTGCATCATTCGTGATATCACCGACAGTAAACGGGCAGAAGAGATACTGCGGCGCAAAGATGCAATCATTGAAACGGTGGCTTATAGCGCAGAACAATTTCTATCCTCATCGTCCTCATGGAATGAACATATGCCTGAAATGCTGGCACGACTGGGGAATGCCGTACAGGTAAGCAGAACCTATATTTTTCAGGTTGACGGGAATGTCTCCGCTAGTGGTGAAGACAAAGACCTGCTGCTCAATCAGACCTATGAATGGGCGGCCCCCGGGATTACGGCAGAGATCGACAATCCTGACTTGCAAGGGTTCTCGTTTAAGTAT
>DAOWII010000188.1 GCA_030640985.1 Chromatiales bacterium | reverse complement strand
TGACACCCCGGCAGTGGGAGGTGCTCATTGCCACCGGCACTAATCATCTGATGGCCATTTCCGGTTTACATATTGGTCTGGTGGCTGGTCTGGTCTATCTACTGGTGCGCTGGCTGTGGGTATTTGCCGGTTCTCTTGCGCTGACTGTCCCTGCGCCAAAAGCGGGCGCCTTTGCCGCATTACTGGCCGCCATGGTGTATGCCGCCCTGGCAGGATTTTCCATTCCTACCCAGCGGGCATTGGTGATGATTGCGGTGGCCATGGGAGCCGTGTTGTTGCAGCGGCATGTGCTGCCCCGGCAGGGACTGGCCCTGGCGCTTTTGTTGGTTCTGCTGCTGGATCCGCTGGCGGTATTGGCGCCGGGGTTCTGGTTATCCTTCGCGGCGGTAGCGGTGATCCTTTATGGCATGGCGGGCCGCCTTTCACCTCGGGGGATTTGGTGGCGTTGGGGGAGGGTGCAGTGGTTGGTGGCCATCGGCTTATTACCCTTTATGGTGTTGCTGTTTGGCCGGGTGGCGCCGCTGTCACCGCTGGCCAATATTATTGCTGTCCCGTGGATGGGATTTCTAGTGGTCCCACTCACCCTGCTGGGAGCCCTGTTGTTGCCTCTAACAGAGCCGGTGGCAAATCTGCTATTAACATCAGCCCTTTGGTTGGTGGAGTTACTGTGGCCCCTGTTAGAGGGCCTGGCTGACGTGAGTTCCGGCTTGCAGTTCCCGGCACCTCCCTTGTGGGCAATGCTGCCTGGCTTGATAGGTATGGCCTGGCTACTGGCGCCACGTGGCTGGCCGGTGCGAGGACTGGGTATTATCGGCTTGTTGCCCATGCTGTTGAACAGTCCGGCAAAGCCAAACGCCGGTGAAGTCTGGCTGACTTTGCTGGACGTTGGGCAGGGCCTTGCTACCGTGGTGCAAACGACAAATCATGTGCTGGTTTATGACACCGGGCCGCGCTTCAGTGACAGTTTTGATACGGGCAAGGCCGTCGTCGCTCCATACTTACAGCACAGGGGGATAGGCCGGATCGATACCCTGGTGATCAGTCATGGTGATAACGACCACATCGGCGGAGCACAATCCCTTTCCCGGGCCCTGCCTGTGGAGGAGATATTGACCAGCGTGCCCGGGAAGATCCCCTGGCAGCGAAGTACTCCTTGTCAGCGTGGCCAGCAGTGGCGCTGGGATGGAGTGGATTTTGAGGTATTGCATCCGCCCAGCCATTATCGGAGTCGCGGCAATGATGGTTCCTGTGTGATTAGGGTGAGCAGTCGGGCTGGTGATGTTTTGCTTACCGGGGATATAGAGGCCCTGTCAGAACTGGAGCTGGTGTTACAGGAGGCGGATGCCTTACAGACCCGAATATTGATTGCTCCACACCATGGCAGCAAAACATCCTCCAACGAGAGTTTTGTTACTGCTGTAGCGCCGGAATATGTGCTGCTCCCGGTGG
The DNA here is from genome assembly GCA_030640985.1 of Chromatiales bacterium. Classification (GTDB taxonomy): domain Bacteria; phylum Pseudomonadota; class Gammaproteobacteria; order Thiohalomonadales; family Thiohalomonadaceae; genus DAOWII01. The sequence goes on along the minus strand of DAOWII010000188.1, from coordinate 6,969 downwards.
GGTACCGAAATCGCTATGGTTTACCTAATGCGGAGGTGGTCAGCCGTTACCAAAAAGCCGGTAGCAGGCTATTGGATACCGCCAGCCATGGAGCGATCAGTGTGGTGATGGGAAGCCAGCATGATATTTTACCGACGACTTACCGCAGTTTTGCACGTCGTTATTGGCATAGTGATTAACGTTTCCCGGACAATGACTCTTTGCGCTCTGCCTCCAGTTTAGTTAAAGTTGTCCGTTAATTTATCGGGTTAATTATAAGGATCAAAAAGCGTGTACGAGTTAATTATAACGGGTGGCTGGTTGATGGTGCCCATCGTCTTATGTTCCATCGTCTCCCTGGGGATCACCGTGGAGCGTTTCTGGACTCTACGGCAGGAAAAAGTTGCCCCACGCCATCTGCTTGCCCAGATTTGGCACTTGCAGAAAAACAAGCAGCTGGATGCGGAGCGCATTTCTATATTGAGGAAAAGCTCGCCCCTGGGGCGTGTATTGGCTGCCGGCTTGTTCAATATGAACCATGCCCGTGAAGTGATGAAAGAAAGCATTGAAGATACGGGGCGCCAAGTGGTGCAGGAGTTGGAGCGTTACCTCAACACCCTGGGTACTATTGCTTCCATCACACCTCTGCTGGGCTTGCTCGGCACCGTCATCGGCATGATTAAGGTGTTTGCCGCCATTACCTCTCATGGTGTAGGTGATGCCGGTGTCCTGGCGGGTGGTATTTCCGAGGCACTGCTGACCACCGCTGCGGGCCTGTCGGTCGCGATTCCCAGTTTGATGTTTTATCGTTATTTCCGTGGTCGGGTGGATTCGCTGGTGTTGAAAATGGAAGAAGAGGCCTTGAAGCTGGTGGAGGTCATCCACGGTGAGCGTGAACAGGAATCCGTGGAGGATGCCTCCTGATGCAATTAAAACGCAGTCGACCCAATGAGCCGGATGTTAATCTGACGCCCTTGATCGATGTGGTGTTCCTGTTGCTGATCTTTTTTATGGTATCCACTACCTTTGAGCGCGAGACCTCAATTACTATTGAGTTGCCGGAAGCCAGTGGTGCACCAGTGGAAACCGAAAAACGGGTACTGGAAATTAGTATCGACAAGCAGGGTCGTTATTACGTCAACGGCAAAGAACTTATCAATACCCAGAAGGAAACCCTGAAACGGGCCATTCAAAAAGCGGCCGGAGATGTAAAAGATCCGCAGGTGTTATTGAGTGCTGATCGTAATGCCACACATCAATCGGTAATTATGGCCATGGATGCGGCAGGTCAATTGGGTTTTAATCGCCTGACCATTACTGCTAGTCAGGCCCCCGGCGAGCAATAAATTCCCGGGTTTACCGACGGACTAATCAACGTGGAGCATCCCCCTCAAGTGTCTGAAAAAAGCTCGGCCCAAATTTATCGCCGCTTACTGGGCTATGTCGCACCTCATTGGAAGATTTTTGTACTGGCGTCCATTGCCCTGGCCCTGGTGGCTGGTAGTCAAACCAGCTTTGTGGCGCTGATGAAACCTATGCTGGATGGCAGTTTTGTTGAGCGTGATCCCGATATCATCAAATATACCCCATGGGTGATGATGGCTTTGTTCCTGGTGCGTGGTCTCGGCGGATTTATTTCATCGTATTTCATGGCCTGGATGGGTAGAGAGGTAATCAAAAAAATGCGTGCCGAATTGTTTGACCAACTACTTCGGCTGCCGGTGAGTTTTTATGATGTCACTCCTTCTGGCTCACTCATTTCTAAATTTATTTATGATGTGGAACAGGTGGCACAATCAGTCACCAGTGCAATTACCGTTCTTGTCCGTGACACACTTACCGTTATTGGTCTGTTGGGTTATATGTTTTACATTAACTGGATACTGGCCAGCATTATGTTGATAGGTGGTCCGATTATTGGTTATGTGATCAACGTGATCAGCAAACGTTTTCGCCGCTACAGCACCCGTATTCAGAACTCCATGGGAGATGTGACTCAGGTCGCGGAGGAGGTTATCGAAGGCCAGCGGGTGATCAAAACCTTTGGTGGACAAGCCTATGAGTTGCAACGCTTTGATGATATCAATGAGCACAACCGTCACCTGAATATGAAGATGGAAACCACCAATGCAGCCAGTGTGCCTGTGGTGCAGTTTATCTCCGCCTCTGCCTCCGCTGCTGTGATCTATGTGGCGACCTCAGAACCTTTTCTTGAAACACTTACCGTGGGTACCTTTGTCTCCTTCATCGCGGCCATGATGATGATGTATGGGCCGATGAAAAGCCTGACCCAAATCAATGCAACTCTGCAACGGGGTATAGCCGCAGCGCAGAGTATTTTCAATTTCATTGATATGTCACCAGAGATCGATGACGGCACCGTAGAGATGAAAAGCTGTAACGGAAGTGTGGTGTATCAGGATATTCATTTTAATTACGGTGACGACGGGGAAGAGGTGCTGCAGGGCATTGGTTTCGAGGCAAAAGCCGGACAGACTGTTGCCTTTGTCGGGCGTTCCGGTAGTGGTAAGTCTACCTTGGTGAATCTGTTGCCACGTTTTTATCTACCGAAGTCGGGGGTGATCCGTATTGATGGTTATAATATTGAAAATATCCGGCTACAGGATCTTCGCGATCAAATCTCTTTGGTGAATCAACATATCACGCTGTTTAATGACACCATCGAAAATAACATCGCCTATGGCCGCCTGGGTGGTGCCAATCGTGATGACGTGATCAAAGCCGCCAAGGCCGCCCATGCCATGGAGTTTATAGAACGATTGCCCGAAGGGCTAGATACCCTTGTGGGTGAAAATGGTGTGTTACTCTCAGGAGGCCAGCGCCAACGCCTGGCCATCGCCCGGGCATTGTTGAAAAACGCTCCCATCCTGATCCTGGACGAAGCCACCTCGGCACTGGATACCGAATCGGAACGTTATATTCAGGGAGCTTTGGAATTTTTAATGAGCAACCGGACAACGCTGGTGATCGCCCACCGTTTATCAACCATCGAGCACGCGGATCTGATTGTTGTGATGGATAAAGGACGGATTATAGAAACCGGACGCCATGAAGAACTATTAGAGCGTAAAGGACATTATGCAGCACTGCATAGTATGCAGTTCAGGGATGTCGAATAAAGTTTAAATTGCACGTAGACTTTATTCGATAGTTGAGCTAGTAACCCAAGGCGGCTACTAGCTACTATTTAGTCGGCTCAACTCTTTACTAACCAAAAACCATTAGACAAAAGCTGTCTTATGTACAGGCTTATGGTCATGGCTTGTCAAGTTGTGACCCTCTATATGAGGGAGATTAGGATGCTGCTCTGAGTTGTCCCAGGATGCTTCTCTGAGTAGACCCAGGCTGGTGATACATTGTTGTATCAGAGCAGTATACATCTTTAGGGTGAACTGGTTATTGGGATCAGTGTTTGCCGGATCAAGTTGGTCACTGAGTTCTTGTAGAACAGACAAGTCCTGATACAGTCTTTTCCTGGAATTAGTCCTCATTTTTACGCTCCTTAATATTTCAAATATGTACTTCATCATGTAGAACATATGGGCTATATGATTTACATAAGCTCAACTTTATGTTCTGCTTTGTTCGTATGTATTAATAGTAGTCAGTTAGTCATGATTAGAATGTAAGAATTTTCTGAAAGATTTGTCAGTTTTCACCCACAAGAAAACAGAGATAAAAATATCTGCTTTTGGCCGATGGGCGGTATGGCAGGAATCGGCCAAAAGTTGCTATTCCAGGCTCTACTATCATGCTGTGGAGACTGGTTATACAACGGAGGTATTAGCGAAAAACCAGTCTTTACTTAACTAATAGCCATAATTATTGTATGGACTTCCATCAAGGCAGCCAGGTAGAGCGTCAATAACCGAAGGCTTTGCATAAAGGCAGTGCGCCGTATGAGGATAGTAAATGGGTCTGCTCGATCCTTTCATGGATGTTGCAGCATCGCTTGGTGAGTTACAAAATAAAAGGCATTTCTAACCCACCGCTACGTTGAGCGGGTAATCACAATGTCCTTAGATCAAATTGCCCCTTATCTGCAACAAGTACACTGCCATGCTCATGCCAGTCTCCCAGTACAATACGTTGGGCCGATTGATTATTGATCTGTAACTCATGGATGGCAGGGCGATGGGTGTGGCCATGGATTAATAATTGAACCTGATGTTCTTTCATGACTTGTTCCACAGCCTGTGCATTGACATCCATTATGTAAGCTTCTTTCTTACTGGTGGCTTCTTTACTTTTTTCCCGTAGATGTTTGGCGAAGGAGATACGTTCTTCTGCAGATTTCCCCAGGAACTCCGAAATCCAGGTGGGGTGGCGTAATTGCTCGCGTAGCTGCTGGTAGGGGGTATCATCAATGCAAAGGGTGTCACCATGTAGTAGCAGAATTTGTTGACCGTCAAGTTCGATCACTGTGGGGTCTGGTATCAGTTCGGCTCCGGTTATTTCCTCGAAGCTATTGCCCATCAGGAAGTCACGGTTGCCGTGCATGATTTTTACTGCAATGCCTTTATTGCTTAGCTTGCGTAGGGCCTCTATAACAGGAGTGTATTCGGGCAAGATGATATCATCACCCAACCAGGCCTCAAATAAATCGCCAAGGATATATAGGGTTTCGGCCTGGTTGGCCTGGTTGTTGAGAAACTCCAGGAACAGTCGGATGGTCTCCGGCTGTTCCTGAGTTAGGTGAAGATCAGAAATGAACAGGGTTGTCATGTGTGACACTCATTTTCAGGTGGTCTCTGATTAATCCTCGGTAATTTCAACACGTTCAATAACAATGTCTTCTAACGGCACATCCTGGTGAAAACCATTGGTGCCGGTTTCTGTATCTTTGATCAGGTCTACCACGTCCATGCCTTCCATTACCTGAGCAAATACACAGTAACCCCAGCCGTCGTTGGTTGGCGCTGAGTGATCAAGGAAACTATTGTCTTTTACATTGATGAAAAATTGTGAGCTGGCAGAATGTGGATCCATTGTGCGCGCCATGGCAAGCGAACCACGAACATTTTTCAGTCCGTTGTCGGCTTCATTTTTAATGGGATCGTGACCGGGTTTTTCCTGCATGCCCGGTTCCATGCCTCCGCCCTGGATCATGAAACCATCAATGACACGATGAAAAATAGTGCCGTCATAAAAGCCTTCTTTTGCATAGCGCAGGAAGTTGGCCGCAGTTTCCGGGGCCTTTTCTGCATTGAGTGCGATACTGATAAGGCCACGGTTAGTATGTAGATTAATCATATTATTTACCTTTATTTATGAGCATTACACTTTCAATAATGACGGGTTTGAGGGGGGCATCTCGATTAAATGGGCCACCACTACCTGTGGGTACTGCTTTAATTTTCTCCACGACCTTTATACCCTTCACTACTCGCCCAAACACGGTATATCCCCATGCACGTTGAGTGCGTTCACGGAAATCCAGGGAATTATTATTGGCGACATTAATAAAGAACTGGGAAGTGGCAGAGTGGGGGTCGCCGGTGCGCGCCATGGCAATGGTGCCGATTTTGTTGCGCAGCATGTTATCTGCTTCGTTCTGAATGGGGGCGTGGGTTTGTTTTTTTGTGTATTCCTGGGTAAAGCCACCGCCCTGAATCATGAAGCCATTAATGATCCGATGAAAGATAGTGCCGTTATAGTAGCCTTCATTGACGTAACGCAGGAAGTTTTCTACGGTCTTCGGGGCTACCTCTGGTTCCAGCTCAATGATGAGTTCACCCATATTAGTGACCATCTTGATTTGGGGCTTGCTGGATTTGGCTGAAGTCTCTGCATCGGGTGCAGCATTACCGCAACCGCTTAGTGTGAGGAGTAATGCCAGGAATATGTAGTGGAACGTTTTCATTGTTTATGAGCCCTTGGTATCGAAAGTGTGGTTAGCATAGCCGCTTATGATAAAGCCTTACTGCATTTGGTTAAAGTGGCCTTTGTGGTTCGGCATGGTTTCCGCTAACATGCGCGCCTATGTCTGATTCGATGATGAAAACTCGATTTGCCCCCAGTCCCACGGGCTTTTTGCATTTGGGCAATGCCCGTACGGCGCTGTTCAGCGCGTTGTTTGCCCGTAGCGAGGATGGAGCCTTTGTGCTGCGTGTGGAAGACACCGACCAGGATCGCAGCAAGCCGGAATTTACCCACGCCCTGCAGGAAGATCTCTGGTGGCTGGGCCTGAAGTGGCAGGAAGGTCCAGTACAGGGGGGGGATAATGGCCCCTACCATCAGTTTGAACGCCAGCATATTTATGCTGATTATTATCAGCGGCTAGAGGCGGAACAGCATGCCTATCCCTGTTTTTGTAGTGAACAGGAGCTGAAACTGGCACGCAAAGCCCAGCTCAATGCTGGAAAACCGCCGCGTTACAGTGGTAAATGCGCGCGTTTGAATGAGGCGGAACGCCAGGCCAGGTTCGAAGAGGGTCTTAAGCCAACACTGCGTTTCAAGGTACCTGACGCTCGGGATATCACGTTTACCGATCTGGTGCGTGGCGAGCAGCGTTACTCTGGCCGTGATATTGGTGATTTCATTATTCGCCGTGCCGATGGCACACCGGCATTCTTTTTCAGTAATGCGGTGGATGATTCACTGATGGGCATTACCCATGTCATGCGGGGTGAAGACCATATCACCAACACTCCACGGCAAATATTAATTCTGGAAGCACTTGGGCTCACCATTCCCGATTATGGGCATATCACCATGATTGTGGGTTCCGATGGTGCGCCGCTGTCCAAGCGCCATGGTAGCCGCAGTCTGCGCGAGTTGCGTCAGGAGGGGTATTTCCCCGAAGCGGTGACTAATTATCTTGCTCGTCTTGGTCACAATTACGAGCGCGATGATTTTCTTGATCACCAGGCCCTGGGGCAGGGCTTTGAAACCGGACGTCTGGGTAAGGCTCCGGCCCGCTACGATGGACATCAATTATTACATTGGCAGCACCAGGCTATTGTTGCT
>DAOWII010000016.1 GCA_030640985.1 Chromatiales bacterium | reverse complement strand
GGATCATGAAGGCGGACGGGTGCAGCGTTTTCGTCAGGGTTTCACCCACTTGCCACCGGTACGTAAGCTGGGTGAGCTCTATGACAAGGATCACCGCAGAGCTCGTCAGTTAGCTGAGACTTGTGGTTGGTTGATGGCCAGTGAATTACGCACCGTGGGTGTGGATTTCAGTTTCGCGCCGGTACTGGATCTGGATGTGGGTGTCAGTAGCGTGATTGGTGATCGTGCGTTTCACCGTAAGCCGGAAAAGGTCGCTGATCTGGCGAATGCTTATATGTTGGGTATGCAGCGTGCTGGAATGGCCGCAACGGGTAAACACTTTCCCGGCCATGGCGCCGTAGAGGCTGACTCTCATGTGGCCATCCCAGTGGATAGTCGTCGTTTTGAAGATATATATGCTGAAGATGTGGTGCCATTCCAGCGACTAATGGCCAATGGTCTGGCGGCTATTATGCCTGCCCACGTAATTTATGAAAATGTGGATAAAAATCCTGCAGGATTTTCCTCTTTTTGGCTTAAGGATGTATTGCGCAAGCGGCTGGAGTTTCAGGGACTGATCTTTAGTGATGATCTAAACATGGAGGGGGCGAGTGTTGCCGGTGATTATGTTGCTCGCGCCGAAGCGGCGCTGCATGCAGGATGTGATATGGTGCTGATGTGTAACAATAGGCCCGCAGCCAGACAGTTACTGGATGGTCTTAAAATAGATGAAAACCCGGTGCTCAGTACACGGCTGGCGCGTATGCATGGCAGGCATCCGCTGAGTCGAGATCAGCTACATAATGATCCGGTCTGGCATCAGGCCGTCGCGGCCATTCAACAATTGTTTAGTGACCCCAATATTGAACTGGACTTGTAATGTTAGTCATAGTTAAAAGACACACTTATAGCTCACGAGGTTAATTGATGGACGTTTCCACTTTTTTTTCAGAGCTCTGGTCAGACCTGCAGCAAAACCAGGGTGGCACTTTCCTGGTGATTCAGGTTTTTCTGGTGGTGCTTGCATCTCTGTCACTGGACTTTATTCAGAAACGCCTGGCGGGCAAATTTAGCGGGCGTGTTGAGGTGACTAAACAGTTATGGGATGACGCCCTGTTATTTGCTCTTCCCAAACCACTGAGTCTGTTGATATGGATCGTGGGCATTAGTTTTGCCGCACAAATTCTTGCGGGTCATACCGGTGCAGCTATTTTTAATGCCATTGAGCCTATCCGTGCAGTGGGTGTCATTGCCGTTATCTGCTGGTTTATGTTCCGCTTTATTCTGGCCATGGAGCACAACATCATCACCCGGGCCGAGCTGCGCGGTGAGAGCGTTGATATCACCACGGTGGATGCCATCGCAAAATTACTCCGTGTCTCCGTTATTATCACGGCGATATTAGTTGCGCTTCAAACTCTGGGTTTCAGTATTTCCGGTGTGCTGGCCTTCGGTGGCATCGGCGGTATCGCCATCGGCTTTGCCGCCAAGGACATCCTGGCCAATTTTTTTGGTGGCCTGATGGTCTATCTGGACAGGCCTTTTGCCGTGGGTGACTGGATCCGTTCACCGGATCGGGATATTGAGGGAACCGTAACCAAAATTGGCTGGCGTCTGACCTGTATCCGCACTTTCGACAAACGCCCCTTGTATGTACCCAATTCAGTATTTGCCAATATTTCGGTACAAAATCCTTCACGCATGAGTCATCGGCGTATCAACGAAACCATCGGTGTTCGCTATGATGATGCTGGCAAGCTGCCGGAGATTGTTGCTGCAGTAAAGAATATGCTTGAGACGCATCCGGACATTGATCAGTCACAGACTTTAATGGTGAATTTCAATACCTTTTCCCCGTCGTCTCTGGATTTCTTTATTTATACCTTTACGCGCACTACAAACTGGGTGGAGTTTCACCAGGTAAAACAGAACGTATTGTTCCAGATTAATAAGATTATCGAACAACATGGAGCGGAAATTGCTTTCCCCACATCAACCATACATATCCCCGATGGCGCCACATTAAAAGAGTAACGGTATGACTGTAACCCCTGAGCATGTACAAAAGATTTATGACGAAGCTGATTGCCTGCACACGCAACAACAGGTGGAAGCAGCCATTGCTAAAATGGGCGAAGAAATTACAGCAGCCCTGGCTGATAAAAACCCCTTGTTGTTATGTGTACTAACAGGCGCCATTGTCCCTACCGGTCAGTTGCTTACCCATCTTGATTTCCCACTGGAACTGGATTATCTCCACGCAACCCGGTATTCGGGCAACACCACTGGCGGTGAACTACACTGGATCGCAAAGCCGCGCATTTCCTTGCAGGGCAGGGTGGTGCTGGTGGTGGATGACATTCTGGATGAAGGTCATACTCTGGCTGAGATACTTGGCTATTGTCATGCCGAGGGTGCCAGTGAAGTGTATAGCGCGGTATTGGTAGAAAAACACCATAATCGAAAACAGGACGTGAGCGCAGATTTTGTTGGGCTGGATGTAGAAGATCGCTATGTCTTCGGCTACGGAATGGATTATAAGGATTACTTGCGCAATGCTCCGGGCATCTTTGCGGTGAAAGAGTAGGCCGTTAAAAATAACTAAAAGAGAAAGCACATGATTGAATTAGCGATTATTGGTGGTACCGGCCTGACTTCCCTGGAAGACTTGAAAATCACCAATCGTGAAATTATACATACACCCTATGGCGAACCTTCTGGCCCCCTGGTTTATGGTGAGCTGTGTGGCAAGAACATAGTGTTTTTACCGCGCCATGGTCCCGGCCATGTTATTCCACCGCATAAAATAAACTACCGTGCCAATATCTGGGCACTTAACGATGTTGGTGCAAAAAAAATACTCGCGATTAATGCCGTCGGTGGTATTCGTGAAGACATGCAACCAGGACGGCTGGTCTTTCCCGACCAAATAGTCGATTACACCTGGTCGCGGGGTAGTACTTATTTTGAGGAGGGATTGACTAATGTTACCCATATTGATTTCAGTTATCCCTATTGTGAAGAACTGCGCCAGTCATTACTGGAAGCTGTCAGGGCCTGCGGCCTTGAAGGGATAGACGGTGGAACCTACGCTACGACTCAAGGCCCTCGCCTGGAAACCGCCGCAGAGGTCAATCGTCTGGAAAGTGATGGGTGTGACCTGGTGGGTATGACGGGAATGCCGGAAGCGGCCCTGGCCCGTGAGTTGGAACTTTGTTATGCCTGTTGCGCTGTTGTCGCCAATATGGCGGCGGGAAGAGGCGAAGGTGAAATTACCATGGAAGAAATCGAGGCTAATGTATTAACTGGAATGGATGACGTACGAGTTTTATTGCATAAGTTACTTGAAAAAGATTTGTGTAAAGATTAATTAACCCGTTGCCACTCGATGGGGGGGGGCTCTTCCTCAATTACTGGAAACTCATACGGTGTTATCAAGGCGATAATCCCAAACATAGGCTGATCCAGATAATGCAGTTCCTTGCTGCGCATACGACGTTTTTGTTGTAAGCGGAATACCTGGTACTGTATTTTGTTGGGGATTGGTTCCATTGCCTCGAAATTTGATTCTGTCTCGGCATCTTCAAGGAAATCAATCAGGCTGTCATTTTTGAGATTCAGATTCAGCCATGCCGAAATGTCGGGTTCAGCGGTCGGCACAATTTCAGGCTCGGTCTCAAGGCGGTAACCCAGATCTACATCCAGGTGAAGATAACGGGCGAGGATTAATTTGACCGTACCGTCCAGCCGGGGCAGTTCAGCTGGCTTAGCTTCAATCAGTTCCTCATCAGCCAAAGTGCTCTCTTCTGCGGGTAGAGATTCGTAAACGATCTCCCCGTACTGATCCATGGAGTAGGATGGTGTTGTATCAGTCATATCCACCACTTCAGTCGCATCCCCCTCAGGCAAAACCTCTGCCTCAGGTTCGGCTTCCACTGCTTCATCGGGAAGATCGTTAACGCCATCATGAATATGAACGGCGATGGCCTCTTCCCTGGCCAGTCCAGGCTGGCGCCAGCCGACATGCAACAAAGGCTCATAGATTTCCGAGTCAACTAGGCGTTCATATTCAGCGACGAGTTGTAATAGTTCCTGGGGGAGGGTACGGAAGGCCTGTTCCTCAGGGGTCATGGACAATTCGGCATCATCTTCAATGGTGTCTGCTGCCACTTCTGCATCTGCTTTCGCTGCCACAGCCAGTTCAGCTGTGTCGACGGTGCTGATATCGTTGGGTTGTTCCTGTTCATCCATTGTTTCATGTATAACCTCATTCTGTGGCATGACATGAGGGCGTAACTCCATAACACCTTCCATGGATAGTGGCTCCATGCTGTCTGTCCACAGCTCGTCCTGCTGATAAGGTGCATTGGCCTGACTGAAAACAATCAGCTCAACCTCATACCACTGGACTTGCTCCTCCGGCTCATCAGGTGCAGCGGCTACTGTGGCTGAAAGCAGTGTCAGCAGAGAAGCAATGAAGAATGAGGGGAAATAACGGTGTCCCATGGTGTAAAGCCCTGTGCCTTGCTGTATGTGGTTATTCGAGAGGCAAAAGTATATCACGCTGATAGGAGGGGTGCTGATGACTGGAATCACATAATGGCGAGCTGTGGGGCCCCGAGCCCTGTATGTAGGAACCCCGAAATCGGGACTTGTCCTGTGGAACTTGCACCCTATAGGGATAAATACCGTTTCGGTATATAAGGTCGGTCGATTTCCCTTTTTTAATTACCAGAGTCTTGAACTAACGCCTTTTTTTCGGCGGTGCGATATGGATCGCGCGTCCGTCCGCTGCGAGGGCCGCTTCGTGGAAGGCCTCGGACAATGTCGGGTGAGCGAAAATTGTCATCGCAATATCTTCACTGCTGGCGCCAAGCTCCATTGCAATGACTGCCTGGGCGATTAGTTCGGAACAGTGGGGGCCGATCATATGCACACCGAGAATACGATCAGTATGGCTATCGGCCAGCACTTTGATCGTGCCAGTAGTGTCGCCCGATGCACGGGCACGGCCACTGGCAGAAAAGGGGAATTGTCCCACCTTGTAGTCGTTACCTGCCGCCTTCAAGGCCTGTTCGTTCGTGCCAGCCCAGGCGATTTCAGGGTGGCTGTAGATGACCGACGGGATGGTGTCATAGTTGACGTGGGCATCGTGGCATGCGATCAGTTCGGCAACCATGACACCTTCTTCCGAACCCT
>DAOWII010000182.1 GCA_030640985.1 Chromatiales bacterium | reverse complement strand
ATTTTCATGTGCCTGAATATTCTTCGATGCCAACAAAACAAAGGCATTAATATCTAAAGTTCATAAATGCATCCATTAAGGCGTAAAATGAAACCAAGATCAAGCCCTCCTATATCTTACAGTTTTTGGTTTCCCGTGAACTTGTTCTATGGGACTTGATCTCGTAGGGATACCATGAATCTCGAGGCCTTTCGAGGGATGACCACTCGATGCTGGTACTTGCACCCTTTAGGGTAAACCTCCTGGCCTTCCCTTTTGACTTCTTTCCTGTATCCTTAATTTGATGAATCATCGACCACGTAAACGCTTTGGCCAGAACTTTCTGCACGATCCTGGCGTTATCCAGAATATTATCAGTGCTATCGCACCCGCCCCCGGAAAACGGATTGTAGAAATTGGCCCCGGCCTGGGCGCACTGACGAGCCATTTATTAAAACAGGCAGGCGTACTGGATGTGGTCGAGCTGGATCGTGATTTGATTCCATACCTGGAAACTGAGCTTTCTACCCTCGGTGAGTTACATATCCATAATGCCGATGCACTGAAGTTTGATTTTTGTGCCTTGGCTAAGGCCAAAACCTCAGAAAAGTTACATGTAGTGGGCAACCTGCCCTACAATATTTCCACCCCCCTACTCTTCCATCTGCTTGATCAAAAGCACTGCATTCAGGATATGCACTTTATGTTACAAAATGAAGTGGTAAATCGCCTGGCAGCCAAACCAGGAGGTAAAGAGTATGGACGACTGAGTGTGATGGTGCAGTTCCATTGCAAGGTAGACAAGCTGTTCATTGTGCCCCCCGGCGCCTTTAATCCGCCCCCCAAGGTGAACTCTGCAGTGGTGCGCCTGGTACCTTATCTTCAGGCACCGGTTGAGGTAAATGATAGTGATACCTTTTCCCTGGTGGTGATGAAGGCCTTTGGACAGCGACGTAAAACCCTGCGCAATAATCTGAAAGGCCTGCTCAATGCCGATCTCATCCAGGACTGCGGTATTGATCCGATCCGCAGAGGTGAAACCCTCTCACTGGATGAGTTTGCTGCCTTAGCCAATGCCATAGCTCCCGCCAGAGAATAGAACCCGTATCAGAGAATACATCCGCTGTCTCAAGCATTACCCCAATCATCCGTTATAGTTAAAATAGGGCTCAGGACATGGCATGGGGCACACCAATCAAAACGATCACTCATTACTGCTTTTCCGTGTTGCCGGGGTAGCTTGCTCGGTTTTGGCACTGGAAGTGGATAGTATTGTTCTGCCTCCAGCACATATCACCTCGATACCTGGCACCAATAAAACTATGCCGGGAATATTTCACCATGCCAGCGGAACAGTAGCGATCATTGATCTGTTTAAAAAATTTTCCGGGCCACACGCTACGCCCTCCAAAACAACGGGCCGTTTACTGTTAAGCCACTTGGGTCAGTCGTTGTATGGTTTTTACGTGGATGAGGTAATCGGTATTATCCAGCCAGATCAAGCCAAGGCAGCAGCACTGCCACCGAATTTACCCCACAATACTTTTACCTCAGCGCTGTTCTACCATAGTGAGATAATTTTATACAGTGACTTTGCCCGGCTATATGCCATGCCCCAAAGCGGAGCACTGCTGGACTACCATGCAAGCCATACACGTGTACAAACAGACACCATTGTCAGTAAACCAGTCACACCAGCGATTGATACAGTTCCCTCTATAATGTCCCAGGAAAATAAGCCCTCAGAAACGCCCCCGCTCATCAAAAAGGAGGCGCGCATACCGCCATCCACCAAACAACTGCCCGTCACACCAGCACACAAACCTATTATCTCTGGCAGAAAGACGACCACTACCGAAGCACCCGCCACTACGGATAAAAAAACACCAGCATCAAGTGCAATTTCAACACCGACATCTCCAGCAGTTAATATTCATTTAAAAAATTCCACTGGCTCTAAAAGTGAACGCACAAGGACGAGTGCAAGCGTTCACAGCCAACAAAAACAGTTTCAACACGGCACCCACCAGGATAAGTCTATTAAAAACAGATCCAACACTGCGTCTATAGTACAAGCAGAACTAACTATAGATAAATCGCATATGCAAGACACCTTCCAGAAAAATGCCTCCACT
>DAOWII010000176.1 GCA_030640985.1 Chromatiales bacterium | reverse complement strand
TCAGTGTCGTTGGCGATTTCAATCAGTGGGATGGACGTTGTCACCCGATGCGCTCAAGGGGTGAAAGCGGACTCTGGGAGCTATTTGTCCCGGGGCTTAAAACAGGCACATTGTATAAATTTGAGATTCTAGGTGCGCAGGGACTAAAACTGAAGAGTGATCCCTATGCTCGACAATTTGAAATGCGCCCGGCAACGGCAGCCATCGTTGACGATCCATATCAACATCAATGGCAAGATGCAAACTGGATGGAACAACGCCGAACTGCCGACTGGCTGCATACCCCCATGTCAATCTATGAAGTGCACCTGGGCTCCTGGCAACGAGGTGAACACGGCGAATTTCTCAACTACCGAGAGTTGGCACAACGACTGGTAGACTATATCAGTGAACTTAATTTCACCCATATTGAATTATTACCCATTACAGAACACCCCTTTGATGGCTCCTGGGGCTATCAAACTACAGGCTACTATGCCGCCAGTAGTCGATTTGGCAGCCCCGATGATCTGCGCTACCTGATCGATCTCTGCCATCAGAATAATATTGGCGTACTGCTCGACTGGGTTCCTGCTCATTTTCCAAAAGACGACTTCGCCCTGGCTAATTTTGATGGTACACCACTGTATGAACATGAAGATCCGCTGCGAGGCGAACACAAGGACTGGGGCACACTGATCTTTAATTACGGTCGCAAAGAAGTTAAAAACTTTCTTATTTCCAACGTGGTTTTCTGGCTGGAAGAGTTTCATCTCGACGGGATACGAGTGGATGCGGTGGCCTCCATGCTTTATCTGGATTACTCCAGGGAAGATGGTGAATGGGTGCCTAATATTCACGGGGGTAATGAAAACCTGGAAGCCGTCGACTTTCTGCGTGAACTAAATATGGTGGTACACGAGAGTTTTCCCGGCGCACTTACCATGGCAGAAGAATCCACCTCCTGGCCCATGGTTTCGCGCCCGGTGGATATGGGGGGACTGGGTTTTTCCATGAAGTGGAATATGGGCTGGATGAATGACACCCTGGATTACATGGAGAAGGATCCCATCCATCGTAGCCATCACCACAACCAGCTAAGTTTTGGCCTGATCTACGCCTTTACGGAAAATTTCATCTTGCCCTTCTCCCACGATGAAGTGGTGCATCAAAAAAAATCCATGTTATATAAAATGCCGGGAGATGAGTGGCAGCGACTGGCTAACCTGCGACTACTCTACACCTACATGTATACCCATCCTGGGAAAAAACTTTTATTCATGGGCGATGAATTTGGCCATGGACAGGAATGGAACCATGATGCGACATTGGACTGGTATCTGCTGGATCACCCTCAGCACAAAGGCATACAAAAATTGGTAGGCGATCTGAATCGACTCTATTGCCAACAAACGCCACTGCACCGATATGATTTTGAAGCACAGGGCTTTCAATGGCTGGAGTGTAATGACTCCGAAAACTCCATGCTCTGCTATTTGCGGAACGATGGTGATGACAAACTTGTTATTGCGTTAAACTTCACCCCTGTACCACATCACAATTATCGCATCGGTGTCCCTGAAACGGGAACATATGAAATATTACTAAACTCCGATTCACACGATTATTTGGGGAGCGACATCAACACCACTAACCCTATAAAAAGTGAGACAATACCGTGGATGGGGCAGCCACAATCAATCCAACTGGCCTTACCCCCTCTGGCAGGATTAGTACTAAAGAAAAAATAAACACCGATCATCATAAAACCAGAATCATGAGGGAAAGACAATGAACCCTGGCAAACTATTATTACTCAGCGTACTATTAATAATTCTAACCGCATGCTCTGATCAAAAGACAGAAAACGAAACGACAGACCATCCATGGGAAACTCAGGTACAAGCCCTGGAAAAGGCTAAAGATGTCGAGGGAATGCTACAGGATGCATCTAATTTAAAACGCCAGGCCATTGATGAAGAAGAGTAGCTACATACTCTTCTCTATTATCAATAGATAAAATAGTCTCGCACTTCACTGGAAGAGCAACTACTATTTATTTCAATTTAATGACCACACGTATATATCAGGGAGTCTGCCTGCCATGACCTTCGTTGTCACTGAGAACTGTATTAAGTGCAAGTACACCGACTGCGTGGAAGTCTGTCCGGTGGACTGTTTCTACGAAGGCCCCAATTTCCTGGTGATTCATCCTGATGAATGCATCGACTGCACGTTGTGTGAGCCAGAGTGCCCTGCTGAAGCCATCGTCTCGGAAGATGATTTGCCAGATGATCAGCAACAGTTTCTTGAACTCAACCGGGAGTTGGCGGAAAAGTGGCCGGTCATTACTGAGCTAAAACCGGCACCCGCCGATGCCGATGAATGGAATGGCAAAGAAGATAAACTGCAATATCTGGAACGCTAACCGGCACCTGAATTAGTTTTTGAGACATCAGTAGTCGGGGTACTACTGGCTGTCGGCTTACACCTGCGGTAAGCTCTACCCATGCCCTCATCCACAATCACACGGATAACCTGTCAGGAAGATCTTCTTGAGCAGCTTGCTTCACAGATCATCAATAAACATGCCGACAACTTACCGGATCTTCAACATGTTGTGGTGTTACTGCCAGAGCTACAGCATGCAGCCCGATTAAGACGCTTGTTGTTACAGCAAGCCCGAATGAAAAATATTTCCGCACTCCTCGGCCCACACATCCTTACGCTAAAAGACTGGCTGAATAAAATGCCCTTACACGGCTTACAAATCATCAGCGATCACAGTCGTGAATTAGTGCTGGTAGATTCGTTACGCGAACATCCCAATTTGTTTGGTCATGGCAACCCCTGGGCCATTGCTGATAATTTACTTGTGCTATTTGATGAACTCACCCTCAACCAGATTGAACTACCGGACAATCTGGAAGACTTTAATAAACAGCTAGTGGAGGCCTATGGCGTCGAGGGCGGGGGTATGTCAGCGCTGAATATGGAAGCACAACTGGTGCATACTCTGTGGCAAGCCTGGCATGAACAGATGCATGCCCGTAAACAAGTGGACCGCAATACCGCTTATCTGCTCCGTCTGGCTGGCAGCCTTAAACATCAGAACGAAAATGAGCAGTTATACCTGGCAGGCTTCCATCGCTTCAGTAACGCCGAGGCCCAATGGCTCTCTGCACTGATGGAGAAGCAACGGGCAAGCCTTATCTTGCAGGGACAAACGGCGCCACTTCCAGAAGACAGCAGCATTAGCCATCCTCATCGTCCCCTTGCCGACACCCTGGCACAACTAGGGGAGACTGTAGCCGATAGCACTCAAACAACACCTGCCTGCCAGTTTTTTGATCAAGTATTTGCTGCCGAAGCCCAGGCCTTTCACCAACGAGCCAGCACCTTTGCCGCCAATCATCCAAAAAGCCCGGTAAACCACCAGCTGAAATTACTGACAACGGCGGGTGCGGAGGAAGAAGCCCGTGCCGTTGATATTCAGGTACGCCGCTGCTTATTGGAAGGTAAGCAACAAATTGGCATTGTCACTGAAAATCGGCGACTGGCCCGACGGGTGCGGGCACTTCTGGAACGTGCCGATATTTTTTTACAAGATACCGCAGGCTGGGCCCTGTCCACCACCAGTGCCGCCGCCTGTCTGGAACGCTGGCTACAGTGTGTAGAAGAAGACTTTCCACACCAGGCCATGCTGGACTTTCTCAAGTCACCATTTATATTTCCGGAAAGTGACAGAAAAGAACTCCTGAACACTGTTTATCGGCTGGAACAGGATATCATCCTGCATGAAAATATTGGCCGCGGCCTGCAGCGCTATTGCCGACATCTCGAATATCGACAAAAGCGTCTATCGACCGAACTGGCCGCCCGCCTGGATGCAGTCAATACTCTACTCACGACACTGGGCCAGGCAGCAGAACCCCTGATTGTTCTGCTCGGTAAAAAATCTCATACACCTGGCATACTACTCAATGCGTTACTAAAAAGCCTGGATATTCTGGGCATGACACGGGCGCTGGCGGAAGATGCGGCCGGCGCCCGTCTGTTGCAGGAACTGGATACCATGCAACGTGCTGTCGTGGAAGACAGTCTACCCATGAACTGGAACGAATTTCGCGCCTGGCTGGGCAGAACTCTGGAACGCTTTAATTTTCGCCTGACCGCAAATGATAACCGGGTACAACTCATGAGCCTGGGACAGAGTCAGCTGGCTCACTACGACGCCTTAATCATTGCTGGTGCCGAATGGGAATACTTACCTGGTGGCGACAAGGCCAGCCCCTTTTTCAACGACGGCGTACGTAGGGAGTTGGGACTGAGTACCCGCGAGCAGAGACTGTCGGATCATTTTTATCATTTCCGCCGTCTGCTCGAATCCTCACCTCAGATACTGATCACCCATCGACGTGAACAATATGGTGAAGAGGTACTGGCCAGTCCCTGGGTGGAGGCCATCGTATCCTTTCATAAACTGGCTTATGGAGACGATCTCTATGACGAGGAACTGGAATACCTGATCACACAAACCACGACTCAAGTTGTCACCCACAATACCAGCACAGAAATAATGCCAACGGGTAGACCTGCCCCATCTGTTGCTGCACCCTTCTTACCCAAAGAAATGTCCGCCAGTGGCTACCAGCAATTAATGAATTGCCCTTATCAATTTTTTGCCGCGCGCTGTCTGGCACTGGCACCCTCCGAAGCCATTCGCGAAGCCCTGGAAAAGGCCGATTATGGCCAACGAGTGCATCGCTGCCTGGAAGCGTTTCACCAGAATGTGCCAAACCTGCCTGGGCCTTACAAAAAAGCACTCACCGAGAACAACCGGGAAGAGGCCATCACCCTTATGGAAAAAATTTCCATTGCGGTGTTTGCCACGGATCTTGAAGATAATTTCCTGCACCGTGGCTGGCTCAAGCGCTGGCAAGACCTGATCCCGGAGTACATCCACTGGCAATGCCAACGGGAAACCGGGCAGTGGGAAGTAAATCATGCAGAAGTACAGGCTCGCTATGAGAACTTTCTGCCAGACTTCGACCTCAAGGGTCGACTGGATCGGTTGGACCTGTCTGATGAAGGAGGCATAGCCGTCGTTGATTACAAGACGGGGTCTATTCCCAGACAGGATGCTCTCGAAAACGGAGAAGCAATTCAACTACCTTTTTATGTGAGTCTCGCCGAACAATCACAATCAAACCCGGTGACTCGTGTGGAATACTTACAACTGGATACACAGAAGAAAGTACAGTCGATTGGCACATTGGAAGGTGACGCCCTTCACCAACTTAAACGAGGTGTTGAGGGCCGCTTGAAGGATATGCTTAAAGCTATGCAACAAGGTGCTCCTTTACCCGCCTGGGGGGATGATGAGGTATGTGGTTATTGTGATATGGAAGGTTTGTGCCGCCGCGAAACATGGCAGGCCGGAGAAAAGCCTGTGTCTCCGGACAATAAATAAAAAGACAATAAAAAAAGGGGCGACCTATTGGTCGCCCCTGGTTCCTTTATTGACTTCATGTCACTCACTGTATCCTTACAGTGTATCGTCCCTGATGTTCCATGGTGGCCCCTTCCGTGTATCTGAGTCCGTACTGGCATCCAGCCAATGCTGCCTCCATGTAGCATGTCTTCCGTGACTCCCTAACGTTATCCTGTAAAAAATCCTTTTCTGACTTCCTGTCCCCATCGCAACTCCTGTGCGACACCTCATCCGTGAACATCTTTATCGACCATCCATGAAAGATGTTAAGCAAAGAATAGCAAGCTATTGGTTAATAACAAGACCACCTACATCCCTAAGTAACCCTACACAAGCTAAAAGAATATCCATTATTTACTTTAATTACAATAAGTTACGATAAAACCAAATAATAAACCAACCATAATGAGACGGTACTTCACAAATATTACCTACAAAAAGATCAGATTTTTCCTACAAGGAAATCTCAGCTAAATATCAGTTTACCCAATAGCGATGGAATATTATGCTAGCAGCGATGAATAACATGCCTTCTCCTACTGCTCCCCAGACCAATATAACCGTCATGGCTTCGGCAGGTACGGGTAAAACCTGGCTACTGGTTACCCGTCTGTTACGCCTGCTGATGACCGGTGCAAATCCGGGGTCTATCCTGGCCATTACCTTCACTCGCAAGGCGGCCGCTGAAATGCAAAGCCGGCTAGCAGAGCGTCTCTATGACCTTGCAGCGGCCAATGAGGCGGAGCTGGATAATCTGTTGAAGGCCATGGAAATAGAACCCCTGCCGGAGCATCGGACTCTGGCACGCAAACTCTATGAAGAATTACTTCATGCTCCCTGGCCAGTGCGCACCAGTACCTTCCACGCCTTCTGTCAGGATGTCCTGCGCCGCTTTCCCCTGGAGGCCAACGTTCCCCCCGGCTTCGAGCTGATGGAAAAAACCGCTGAGCTGGAAAGAGGCGCCTGGGATGCACTGATAGCCGAAACGACCACCGCACCAAATGCTGAGACGGCCCAGGCCCTGGAAGATTTATTGTTCCATTGCAGCGGTCTGCACAACCTGGAAGTGGCCCTCAACAGTTTTCTGCACCAACGCAGTGACTGGTGGGCCTTTACCCAAGGGTATACTCAGGGGCAAAATAATCCTGTCCGGTTTGCCATGGAGCAGTTGTACACACAGTTGGGCATCACTGCCGACGATAAGCCGCTGGAAGAATTCTTTACTACAGAACGTGAACAGGCCTTATGGGAGTTCAAAGGCCTGCTGGCCAAGCACCCGATCAAAACAAATAACGAGGCAGCAGAGAGGATTGAACAGTCTCTGGATGCAGAACAGTCAATTGAGGAACGTTTTAACACTTTGCAACGTGTGTTCCTGACTAAAGCAGAAAATAAACCGCGACAACGCAAGGGGTCCGATACCCAGGCAAAAAAAATGGGCGAGGCAGGACAAGAACAATTTCTACAACTCCATCATCAACTGTGCGCACAACTATTGGATACGCTGGATAAACTCACCGCACAGAAAACAGCGCAAATGAACCGGGCCTGGTATCAGTCGGGGCTAGCCTTGTTACAACACCTGCAACGCATCAAGGAAGAACAACGCTTGCTGGATTTTGCCGATCTTGAATGGAAGGCCTGCCAGCTACTGACCACGGCGGATAACGCCCACTGGATCCAGTACAAACTGGATCAACGCATTGACCATCTGCTGGTGGATGAGTTCCAGGACACCAATCCGACTCAATGGCATCTACTGTTACCGCTATTACAGGAAATGGCCGCCGGTGAAAGCGAACGTCAGCGCAGCGTCTTTCTGGTAGGTGATGCCAAACAATCCATTTACCGTTTCCGCCGCGCCGACCCCCAGCTATTTAGCGCTGCCGATCAATGGCTGTCAGACCACCTGGGAGCCCAACAGCACAAGCAACAAAAATCGTGGCGCTCCGCCCCGGCAATCATGGAAGTAGTTAATGGTATTTTCACCGATACGCCACTGGGTGCCAGACTCACTGACTTCACGCCGCACAGTACCCACCACCAGAACCTGTGGGGACAGGTCACTATATTGCCGTTGATCCGGGAAGATAACGAAGCCATCGACGAAGACGTCACGCGGGAACTACGCAACCCGCTGCAACAACCCCGTCAGCTGTTATTTGATGATCGATATGAACGCGAGGGCGAAATGATCGCTGGGCAGATCCAGACATTGATAAATTCCGGCACCTTACTGGGTAGCGAGGACGAGGCCCGTCCCGCCCATTATGGTGACATTATGATCCTGTTACGGAATCGTACCCACGTACACTTCTACGAGGCTGCCCTGCGCCAGGCAGGCATCCCCTACCTGGGCGCCGATCGCGGCACCCTGTTGGAAAGCCTGGAAGTCCGCGACATGCTGGCCCTGCTGGAAACCCTGATTACCCCCTATAGCAATCTCGCCCTGGCCACCGTATTGCGCTCACCGCTGTTTGCCTGGAGC
>DAOWII010000009.1 GCA_030640985.1 Chromatiales bacterium | reverse complement strand
GCACGCCGGGATGCGGCCCGAGCCCAGGCGATAGTGGCTGCCAACCAGCTGGATACTGCTCGTGAAATCCTGCGTGAACTGACTGGCAGGGAACATACCGAGCTTGCCCTGCTCAGCGATAACATGCCATTAAACAGCCCGGAGCCTGAGGATATCGAGCAGTGGGTAGGCAAGGCCATGCAACAAAACCTGCCACTTTTAGCCGCCCAGTCTGCGGCCCGTATCAGCGAGCTACAATTCAAGCAGCAACGCGCCGGACACTACCCCACCCTTGATCTGGTGGCCAATCACACCTATTCCGATACTACTGAAGCCAGTTTTGGCAGCGAATCAGAAGACACGACTATTGGCATTCAACTCAACATGCCTATCTTTCAGGGAGGTGGAATTGCATCCCGTAGCCGCGAAGCACGCCACCTTTACACTCAGGCCCAACAGAAACTAGAGCAACAACGCCGTGCCACTATCCGCGAGGCCCGTGCTGCGTATCTGGCAGTGATGGCTGGCATCAGCCAGGTCAAAGCTCTACAACAGTCACTGTCATCATCAGAAATTGCCCTCAAGGCCACTCAGGCAGGTTTTGATGTAGGCACCCGTACCATCGTCGATGTGCTCAACTCCCAACGGGAACTGTACCGTGCCCAACGAGACTACGCCCGCGCCCGTTATGACCACCTACTGGCCAGCCTTAACCTAAAACAAGCAGCAGGCATTCTGGCTGAGGTGGATATTAAACAGATTAATAACTGGTTGAAGTGAAATAAGAAGGTCAAGAGATTCACCCTAAACCAAGGTACAAGCATCCGAATCAACGGGTCATCCCGCGGGGTTCAAGTTCCACAGACAAAGTAAAAAGCGACAAATCCTTTAAATAACCAATAAGCTTTTTCTTGTCACCTAGCTTTTTAATCTTTAACCTTCTCTCTTTGTACCTCATCCTTTAAACCTTAAGTCTGCCTTTAAAATGCCTGAATCACCGAACAGTAAGCCGCTACATTTTTTAGCACCCCGCTACTGGGCTACCTGGCTAATGCTGGGAATATTACGATTATTGGCATTGCTTCCCTATCGCTGGCAAATGAGCCTTGGCTCAGCTCTGGGACGACTGCTTTACCATCTAATGGGGCAAAGACGACACATTGCCCGCGTTAATATTGATCTCTGTTTTCCTGAACTCAACACAGAACAACGCAACAAACTGGTCAAGTCACACTTCCGCTCTAGCGGTATGACTCTATTTGAAGCAGGCCTCAGTTGGTGGGCTAAACCTGAACAGCTGAACCAGCTCTGTCACATCAACGGCGGAGAACATCTGGAGGCAGCGCATGCAAAAGGTAAGGGAGTTATACTTCTAAGCGCCCACTTTACCTGCTTCGAGTTAGCCGGCCGCATGCTGGCCATGCACTACCCCTTTTATGCCATATACAAAAAACAGCACCGTAATCCACTTTATGAGGCGGTAACAAACAAGATCCGTTCACATCATTATCAGGGTACGATTACTCACCATGACGTACGAGGCATAATCCGCTGTCTCAAAAAGGGCGAAATATGCTGGTATCTGCCGGATCAGGATTTTGGTCGTGCAAACAGCGTGTTTGCACCTTTTATGGGCGTATCAACAGCAACCGTGACCGGCACTACACGTATTGCCCGACTCACCGGAGCAGCGGTAGTTCCCTACTTCCCTCTGCGACGACAAGATGGTCAGGGCTATGAACTCACCATTTTGCCTGCACTGGAGGACTTTCCCTCCTGCGATGAGGTCAAGGATGCAAGCCATTATAATCAACTCATCGAAACGCAAATCCACAAAGCGCCAGAACAATACCTATGGTTACATCGGCGCTTTAAGACCCGGCCCGAAGGTGAAGCGGATGTGTATAAATAATAGAAAACACCCACATGTGGCGTTATAGGTTATTGCTCCGGCTACTGACGCTGCCCCTTGTGGCCTATACGGCCTGGCAAGGGCAACGACTGCACGCCCGTGGTTATTTTCGTCAGCGCATGGGCATCTTTGCACAAGGCGGAAAGGCTGCTGATATCTGGTTACATGCGGCCTCGGTAGGTGAAGCCAATGCACTGCTGCCACTGATTCATTTGCTAAAACAACAATGGCCTGAAAAACACATTTTGATAAGCACCGCAACACCAACAGGTGCACAGGTGGTACGGCAACAGCCAGGCGAGGATGTCAGCCACGCCTATCTACCCATTGACTGGCCGGGAGCAGTAACGAGGTTTCTCGAACACTTCCGCCCCTCTTGTGCCATCATCATGGAAACCGAGCTGTGGCCAAGCCTCTATGCCGCCTGTCACCAACGACAAATCCCTCTGATAATTATCAATGGACGTCTCTCAACCAAAACGCTCAATGCCCCGGGCTGGTTGCGTGAGCTTTATGCTGACTGTCTGGAGAAGACCACCGCAATTCTGGCCCGTTCCGAAACAGATAAAGATGGCTTTATTAAGTTGGGCGCCAGCGAAGATAAGTTGCAGGTCATTGGCAATATCAAGTTTGCCAACAGGGCAATAAAGCAAGAAGTCGACAGCATTAAGCTGAACCGCCCCTACGTACTCGCCGCCTCCACCCGTGATAGTGAAGAACAAAAAATAGTCAAAGCCTGGCAAGCCAGCGATCGAGGAAACCGCCTGTTGGTCATCGCTCCACGTCACCCAAAGCGACTTAAAGAAATTCAGCAGCAATTGGCACCGGTATGTAAAAACATCGCCATCAGAAGCCGCGGCGATAAGATTACTGAAAATACCGATGTTTACCTAGCCGATACTTTTGGAGAACTCCCGACCTTAATGACAGGTGCGGAGTTTATTTTCATGGGCGGCTCACTGGTAAGCAAGGGCGGCCATAATATTCTGGAACCAGCCCAACTGGGTAAGGCGATCATCTTTGGTCCGTCTATGGAAAACTTTGCCGATGAAGCCGCACTATTATTGTCCCATGACGGTGCTGTTCAAGTGGACTCTGTTGAATCATTAGCTCAATGTTTTAACCAATTGCTTAAGGAAACGGACAGATGCCATCAACTGGGAACAAATGCCGCACAGTTATGCCAGCAACAAAGTGATATGGCCGAACGTTACCTGCAGGCCTTACAGAATTACTTATCTGAACCGAATGGCTCGGCATAGCCTGTACGCAAAGCCTCCCAATCAGCTTCTGTATAAGCGAAATCGCTATTCTTTCGCTTAAGTTTTTCCAGGGAACGCCTCAAGCGCGCCATATTCCCCCCTTTCCAGGTACCCTCTTTTTTCTGAAAATGACCACGGTCGAAATCCAGTAGTGACACCTTGCCATCACTATCCAGAAAAATATTATGGGCGTTGAGATCCGCATGGTAGACCCTGGCCTGATGAAAGCGATGGATGCACCGTCCAACGGCTCGCCACACATTCAGTCCCAAAGCTCCTTGTTCGGCCCAGTGG
Source organism: Chromatiales bacterium (assembly GCA_030640985.1). Lineage (GTDB taxonomy): Bacteria > Pseudomonadota > Gammaproteobacteria > Thiohalomonadales > Thiohalomonadaceae > DAOWII01. The sequence goes on along the minus strand of DAOWII010000009.1, from coordinate 18,700 downwards.
GAAAGAGGATCACCAGGCAAACGAACAGTCACCAGATCGGCGGTGTAAAATAGACCCTGCTTCTCAACTCTGGCAGCCACAGGAAGTGGCACGGGCAACCCCAGGCGAATCATTTCCGCCAACAAGTGCCATTCCCGCCAAGCTCGAGTAGCCTTCAAGCCAGTCCAAAAATAACGGTCTTTTGAAAAAGAGGCCGGAAAGCCTCCACGGAAATAATGCCTTAATACGTATTCCCGCTCGCCATCACAGATAAAACTGGTTGAACCTTTACCCCGACTTGCTTCTGTCTTATTTACCCTTGATTGCCAATAGGGAATGGAGCAGAAGCCCTCCTGTAACTGGCCGAGAAGGTCCGCATCATATACGATGTGCGTGTTCCCCTGATTCTGATAGTCCGCATACATGTTATTAACTCAATTATAATGATGTAAATCAAAAGTTATTATTTATAAAAATTCTAGAACCATATAATAAATGCAATGTCGCTACCTTTAACGTCACCGCCCAAAAGTATCTGTCTACTACGCCTGTCGGCCGTCGGAGACATCAGTCATACCCTGCCCATTGTACGCACCTTACAGGCCCATTGGCCTGAAACCCGTATCACCTGGGTAATTGGCAAACTGGAACACAGCCTGGTCGGTGATATCCCCGGAATTGAATTTATCATCTTTGACAAGTCACGGCGATGGCACGCCTTCACAGATTTGAGAAAAAACCTCAAGGGCCGACAATTTGATGTATTGCTACACATGCAGATGTCGATACGCGCCAGCCTCGCCAGTCTCCTGATCAACGCCGATACCCGGTTGGGTTTTGACCGGCAGCGGGCCAAGGATCTGCAGTGGGTGTTTACCAATGCCCGTATCAAGTATCAGCCTCGGCAGCATGTGATTGATAGTTTCTTCGGCTTCAGCGAAGCCCTGGGCATCAAAGAACGACTATTGCGCTGGGACATTCCCATTCCTGATGCTGCCAAAGAATATGCCGAACAACAACTATCGGGAGAACAGGCAACACTGGTAATCAGTCCCTGCTCCAGCATGAGTTACCGCAACTGGACCGCGGAAGGTTATGCCCGGGTGGCAGATTACGCGATTGAAAATCATGGCATGCGAGTGGTGCTGACCGGTGGCCCCAGTGAAATCGAAAGACAAATAGGTGATGAAATCAGTCACTTCATGCACAAACCGGCACTTAACCTTATTGGCCAAACCAATCTCAAACAATTGCTCGCCATACTGGCGAAAGCAACTGCCGTGCTTAGCCCCGATGCCGGCCCCGCCCACCTGGCCACTGCAGTAGGCACTCCAGTCATCGGCCTTTACGCGTGTACCAACCCTGATCGGGCAAGACCCTACCTGAGCGCCGAATACGTAGTAAACAAATACCCGCAGGCTGTGGAGGAAAAACATGGTAAAGTACCGGCCAATTTACCATGGGGTGTGCGGGTGCGTGACGCAGGGACCATGGGTCTTATCCAGATTAATGAAGTCAAAGAGATGCTCAGTTCTCTTATCGTAATGGAGAGTAATCAATGAAAGTCAGTGGATTTACATTTATTCGCAATGGTGTTCAGCTAGGCTACCCATTTAAAGAAAGCATCCTCTCTGTATTGCCCATTTGTGATGAGTTTATTGTTGCCGTTGGACGCAGTGACGATGAAACCCTGGAAGAGATCAAATCTATTGATAGCGATAAAATAAAGATCATCGAAACAGAGTGGAATGAATCGATGCATGAACGCGGTTATGTCTATGGACAACAAAAAATGATAGCCCAGTTCAACTGCAACGGTGACTGGGCGTTTTATCTGGAAGGAGATGAGATTGTTCATGAAGATGATTATGACAATATACTCAAGAGCATGGAACGGCATCTTGATGATAGTGAAGTTGAATCACTAGCATTTGATTATCACCATTTTTATGGAAGTCCATCAAATACAATCGCATCACCCGGCTGGTACCGTCGCGAAGTACGAATTATTCGTAATACAATTAGAACAATTGCGCCAGACGGTCTCTATTTTGTAGTCCTTGATCCTAAAAAACGAGGTAAGAAAGGGCGTTATCCAAAGGCGGCACTAGCGAATGCTCACATTTATCATTATGGGCACGTACGAAGTGTTGAAAAAATGAGAAACAAAATGGAATCTGTTGGCAAATACTGGGGGCACAAACATGATTTTGAAGGATATGATAATTTTGATGCCAAGGGATTAGCGCCATTCAATGGCACCCATCCTAAAGCTATTCAACAATGGTTATCTGATGATGCGGAGAAGAATTTTAAAATTGCTACAGACCACAAACTGACTAAAAAAGAATTACGCTATCGTTGGATGATGAAACTTGAAAAAATATTCGGTCTGGAGTTAAGCAAAAAACACTTCCGCCTGGTGAAACCATAAACATGGAAGTTCAATAAACACCTAATTCAGATCCTGCACTTCAAACAGGGATGTGAAGTTTAGTCCGTATCGATAGAACAATAAGTATCCTCACTCGAACCGGGCTACTTCTACCCAACTTAGGTCTGACAACAAAAACTAACAAAATTTCTCGTTATCATGATTCTCTTTTTATATACCGCATTTTGATATATTTATAGTAAGACATTTCGGCATTAGAAACAGCTAACATAAAGCCTTCCGGTCCATCGAGGAACCCTAGCTTCAAGATGTATGTTCTGAAAAACATCCATGAGCCATGCATGACAGCTCTAAACACGCCACCACGTTTTCCTTTATTAACTTTTTGCAGAGCTCCAGCCGTTGTATAACAATTAATCTTATTTATAATCGTCTCCATGTCACGATAGGTGTAATGAATAAGGTGACCTTTTAAGCGGCCAACCTTACTTTTAACACCCACCTTCTCATGTACGAGGTTGTCATTAAACCGGCCATCTTCCCGCCTAAATAAACGAAGAACCCGATCAGGCCACCATCCACTGTGACGCATGAACTTCCCGCAATAACTTGACAAGCGTCGGACCTCATACCCGGCGCATGCAGGTGATTTTAATGTTTCTAAAATCTCTTTTTTCAAGTCTTCAGTAATGCGCTCATCCGCATCGATAGAAAAAACCCATTCACTTTGGGCATAATCAAGCGCTCTATTTTTCTGCGCTCCGAAGCCTGGCCAGTCAGTCACAAATACTTTATCTGTATATTCTTTACTAATCGCAACAGTTGCATCCTCACTACCCGAATCAACAACAATAATTTCATCAGCCCACTTCACTGACTCCAGGCAATCACGAATATTTCTCTCCTCATTTTTCGTGATGATAATCACGCTAAGTGCTGGCTTCCCCACTATACAATCTCCTCACCGCTATTAACTGAATTTCTTTTAATATCATTTACATGAGACATTTTTCTAACTATTGTAATGGCAAACAACCATGTGCCGACCCAGACAGAATGTGTAACGAGAATTTTATTTTCCTGATTGGCCACTGGCTGTACGCCTATAACGAAGAGAGAAGCAATAAACTATTTATTTAGCCAGTTCATGTAGGCAGCCACACCCTCTTCCACTGTTTTAAAGCTGTCGCTGTATCCTGCCTCGCGCAACAAATTCACATCTGCTTCAGTAAAGCTCTGGTAGCAACCTTTGAGGTGTTCAGGGAAAGGAATATATTCGAGCTTGCCACGACTGTGGTGATTAATTACTGCATTGGCCACATCATTAAAGGGCTGGCTACGGCCGGTGCCCAGGTTAAAAATACCGGACTTATCTGCATGTTCCATAAACCACAGGTTAACGGCCACCACATCATCCACATGGATGAAGTCACGACGTTGCTCGCCATTACCGTAACCATCACAACCTTCAAACAGGCGTATCGTATCGCCGTCTTTTAATTGATTATTCAGGTGAAAAGCAACGCTGGCCATGGAACCCTTATGCTGCTCACGGGGACCATAGACATTAAAGTAACGGAAGCCCACCACCTGACTTTTGGCTGAAGGTAATACACGACGCACATACTGATCAAACAGGAATTTGGAATAACCATATACATTCAACGGCTCTTCGTGTTGACGCTCCTCCTTGAAAACAGGCCCGTCTCCATACACCGATGCCGATGAAGCATACAAGTAAGGAATGCTGTGCTCCAGGCAATAATGCAATAATGTTTTTGAATACTCATAATTGTTCTGCATCATAAATCGACCATTCCACTCGGTGGTGGCAGAACATGCACCCTCGTGAAAAATGGCTTCAATGGGTGCGGGGAATTCATCTCCCAATTCGATGCTGGCGAGAAAGTCATCCTTATCCTGGTAATCCATGATTTCACAGTCGGCGATATTCTTAAATTTGGTGCCATCTTCCAGATCGTCCACCACCAGAATATCACTGCGGCCTCGTTCATTCAGCGCCTTAACAATATTGCTACCAATAAAACCGGCACCACCTGTGACAATAATCATGTTCCTACCTCAGTTTATTCGGTCACACTGCTTTGCCGAATTGTTTTCACAATTTTTGACGTTGAACAGCCGTCCAGGAAATCAATAATCACTATTTCACCCCCCGCTGCGGTGACACAGTCACCGCCAGCAATTTCGTGGGGCTGATAATCACCACCCTTTACCAGCACGTTAGGCACAAGCCGACAAATAATTCGCTCGGGGGTATCTTCTGAAAAAGGCACCACCCAATCAACACTCTCTAGTCCGGCTAGCACCGCCATACGTTGATCCAGAGGATTAATGGGTCGCTCTTCACCTTTCAAGCGACGTACAGAGTCATCATCATTTACTGCAACGATAAGACGATCACCTAACTCTGCCGCCTGTTGTAGATATTGCACATGTCCCGCATGTAAAATATCAAAACAACCATTGGTCATAACGATACGTTCACCATGGGCCTGAGCATCGTGTATCAATGCCACCAGTGGGTCTTCATTCACCACACCGCGCTCCAGCTCTTCCAGTTCACGCATGGCGTGGCGCAACTCTTGAATCGAGACGGTTGCAGTCCCCAGTTTACCAACCACTACGCTCGCCGCCAGATTTGCCAGGGCTGTGGCATTGGCGATGTCTTCACCGGCTCCCAATGCGGCGGCCAGTATGGAGATCACCGTATCACCGGCGCCGGTAACATCGAAAACTTCCCGCGCCCGGGTCGGCAGGTGCAAGGGGTCGTGGTCGACACGAAACAATGTCATGCCCTTCTCACTACGAGTTATCAACAATGCTTCCAGCTCCAGTTCCTGACGCAAAGTTTCGCCTTTGCTCACCAACTCTTCATCACTGAAACACTTACCCACCACCGCTTCAAATTCAGACAGGTTGGGGGTAATCAAACTGGCACCCCGATAACGGGAAAAATCAGAACCTTTTGGATCGACCAATACTCGCTTGCCCGCATTTTTGGCGGCGGCGATTAATGCTTCAGCATCACTCAGAGTACCTTTACCATAATCGGAAAGAATAATGACCTCAGCCTGATTCAGAACCTTAAGGTAAGGTTCCAGCAACCCCTGGGTATTTTCTTTGGAAAAACCGTCTTCAAAATCCAGTCGAATTAATTGTTGATGTCGACTGATTACACGCAGTTTAGTAATGGTAGGTACGCTATCGAGTTTCTCAAACTGACAGTGAACTCCGGCCGCCTCCAGACTTTTTTCCAAAGCGGTGGCCACCTCATCCTGCCCCGTCAATCCCATCACCGTGGCGTGAGCACCCAACCCGGCAATATTGAGTGCCACGTTGCCCGCCCCACCTGGACGCTCTTCTGTTTCGCCCACATGCACAACCGGCACTGGTGCCTCTGGCGAAATACGTGAAGTATCGCCATGCCAGTAACGGTCCAGCATCAGGTCACCAATAACCAAAACCTGGCTGGTGGAGAAATCCGGTATATGCACTTTCATTTAATTTAGATGATTGCTCGCTGATTAAGTCTTCAGCTGATATTCCGCACCACAATATGGACAAGTCGCCTTACCACCGTTTTCTTCAATGGGCAGATAGACGCGAGGATGTGAATTCCATAAACTCATTTCATCCGATGGGCAATGCAAAGGCAGTTCAGCTTTTGTTACCTCATACACACGCTGTGCATTGGGCTCCTGTAAGTGCTCTTGCAAGTTCTCATTAGTCTTGCTCATAAATACATCCTCACTAATTATCAGTCGGTGTAGGTCAGCCACTCGGGATATTCGTCACGACGGCCGTGAACCTGATCGAAATACATGGTTTGTAATTTTTCAGTAATCGGGCCACGACCACCATTTCCGATCTGACGGTTATCCACTTCGCGAATCGGCGTGACTTCTGCGGCGGTGCCAGTAAAAAATGCCTCATCCGCGATATACACTTCATCACGAGTGATACGTTTCTCACGAATCTCAACGCCGATCTCTTTCGCCAGTTGGAAAATAGTTCCACGAGTAATTCCATCCAGCGCCGAAGTAAGATCCGGTGTATACATGACACCATCGCGAATAATGAAAATATTTTCGCCACTACCTTCGGCAACATAACCTTCGTTGTCCAGCAGCATGGCTTCATCATAACCACAGCTCAGCGCTTCCTGCAAAGCGAGCATGGAGTTCATATAATTTCCATTGGCTTTAGCCTTGCACATGGTGATGTTAACGTGATGCCGGGTATAAGACGAAGTACGGATACGGATACCCTTCTCCATCCCTTCAGCGCCCAGATAAGAACCCCACGACCAGGCCGCTACCATCACATGCGCCTTCAGGTTATCGGCACGTAGGCCCATACCCTCAGCACCATAGAAAACCATAGGCCGGATATAGGCAGACTCCAGATTATTTTCACGCACGGCCGCTCGCTGTGCCTCATTGATAGCGTCCTTATCAAAGGGCATGGGCATAGCAAGAATATGCGCCGAGCGAAACAGGCGATCCGTATGTTCTTCCAGACGGAAAATAGCCGTGCCTTTCTCTGCCTTATAGGCGCGCACGCCTTCGAACACGCCCATGCCATAATGCAGGGTGTGTGTTAATACATGAACTTTGGCCTCGCGCCAGGGAACCATCTCCCCGTCCAGCCAGATGACGCCATCGCGATCATCCATCGACATCTATATTCTCCTCAAAATAAACATACTGTAGGAACACCCATTCAGGGACTTTTCCTATGGGAGTTGATCCCGTTTTGGGATAAACCCCACCTTCAGAACGTGGTTTCTACAAAAAAATTCTAATCAGCCAGTGGTGGACTGCTTACAACATTATATTCTGCCAAATCCGACAAACCTCTTCCCGGAACTGTTCAAACTCTGTTCCGGGTACCACACCCGGTTGGTCCTGCAATACCAGGCGATGTAACCGCCCTCGATAGGCCCGATAAGCATCACACAACAAGGCCACATCAGCCCCATCCATGCATCCTTCCCGAGAAAGTCCTTCCAGCAAACGAATATTGTCGCTAAAGTCCAGCAGGGCAGGATATTCATGGACCCACGCCAAAACCCCATATTGCACCATAAATTCGATGTCAGCGATACCGCCAAGCCCCTGTTTTAGGTCAAAAATATCGCTTTTATCCCTGGAAAGCTCACCGCGCATGCGTTCGCGCATTTCCTGCACTTCTTTGCGCAGGGCATCTTTGTCCCTTGATTGACCCAGGACCTCACGGCGAATGGCATCAAATTGTGAGGCAATGGCCGGGTCCCCCGCCACCATTCGTGCCCGAACCAACGCCTGGTGCTCCCAGGTCCACGCCTGCTTGTGCTCGTAATCGGCAAAGGCCTGCACACTGCTGACCATTAAGCCGGAAGCGCCACTGGGCCGTAAACGCATATCCACTTCGTAAAGCACCCCTGCCGAGGTGCGGGCACCAAGGATGTGCAAGGTTCGCTGGGCCAGGCGGGCATAAAACACCGCATTATCGACCGGCTTGTCACCATTAGTGCCACGACCTTCGCTGTCGCTGCTATGTAAAAACACCAGATCCAGATCTGAACCATAACCCAGCTCCAGTCCGCCCATCTTGCCGTAGGCGATCACTGCAAAACCGGTCTCACATAGATGCTCATCACCACACCAGGGCCTGCCATGCCGAGCCACCAAGTAGTTCCAGGCCAGTGTCAGGGCTTCATCCAGCAACACCTCGGCAATATTCGTCAGGTGGTCACTGACCACCATCAGCGGCATGACATCAGACACATCGGCAGCCGCTACCCGCAATATATTGACCTGCTTGAACTGACGCATGGCATCCATGGCCTGCTCCTGATCCTCTGGCGGGATATGAGACAACATCTGGCGTAGCTCTTGCTCCAGAGCCTTACGATCCGGTGGGTGATACAAGGTACGGGGGTCGAGCAACTCATCCAGTAACACGGGATGCTGAACCAACAGACTGCTGATCCAGGAACTGGCGGCACACAGTCGTACCAGTTGCGACAAGGCCATGGGATTTTCAAACAATAGCGCCAGATAAGAGCTACGTCGGGTCACCGCCTCGATTAATAATAAGACACGCATCAGGGTCGTCGCTGGTGCTTCTGTCGTGCACACCGCCCCCAGCAATAAAGGTATCAAGCGATCCAGACGCTCCCTGCCCTGTGCGCTCAGGTTTTGATAATTGCGACTAGCGCGAATTTGCTGCAGTCGCCGAAGGATCTCATCGGCGCCCTCAAAACCTGCCTCAGTGAGCGTTGCCACGGACTGCTCCTCTGACTGGCTACCCAGCCACAGGCCAGTAAAGTCACGCTCATCACTGGCGGCATGTTCCTCTTGAGGAGCGGCAAATACCTGTTCAAAGTGCTGATGCACCCGCTGCATATGTCCACGTAGTACCGATTCAAAACTTTCCCAATCGGTATGCCTCATGGCAAAAGCGAGACGACAGCGACCCTCTTCATCTTTTGGCAAATCATGGGTCTGCTGATCGGCGAACATCTGAATGCAATGCTCGGTATCACGCAGAAACACATAACTCTCGACCAGTTCAGTCACCACATATTCAGGCAGCAGCTCCAGTTCCGATAATGCCGCCAACACTTGCAGAATCCGGCGCTGCTGCAATAGTGGCTCACGCCCACCGCGAATCAACTGGAAGGCCTGACCAATAAACTCCACCTCACGGATACCGCCAGCCCCCAGCTTGACGTTATCGTGCATCTCTTTGCGTTGAACCTCGCGCGCGATCATCGCCTTCATTTCACGCAGGGATTCAAAGGCGCCAAAATCCACATAGCGGCGATAAACAAACGGCTTCAGCATCGCCATCAGACCTTCCCCCGCAGACTGATCGCCAGCCACTACCCGTGCCTTGACCATGGCGTAACGCTCCCACTCCCGGCCATGGCTTTGGTAATATGTTTCCATAGCATCAAAAGAAATCGCCATGGCACTGCTTTCACCAAAAGGGCGCAGGCGCATATCCACCCGGAACACAAAGCCATCGGCAGTGTTATTGTCCAGGGCCTGAATCAGGCGTTGCCCCAGTCGGATGAAGAATTCCTGATTAGTGAGGGAACGTCGTCCATCCCGGGTTTCCCCATCCTCCGGGTAGGCGAAAATCAAATCAATGTCAGAAGAGTAATTGAGCTCATGAGCACCCAATTTGCCCATGCCCAGCACCACCAACTGTTGTGGTTCACCATCGACATTACAGGGAGTGCCCCACTGCTCACAGTGCCAGCCGTAAAGCTTGCTCAGAGTGAGGTCGAGACAGGCATCGGCAAGGGCCGACAAATCGGCCGTGCTCTCTACCAGTTCAGCTTTGCCGCTCAGATCACGCCAGGCGATGCGCACCATCTCGCGGCGCCTAAACAGGCGCAGAGCTTTTTGTAGAGATGCCTCATCACTAACATCGACCAACTGCTCGGCCAACAATGCCGCACAATCACCCTCGCCGCGGGAACTGGATAACTCACCGCCGGCAAGCAGACCTTCAAGTAAATCAGGAAAACGGACACAACTCTGGGCAACAAAATCACTGCATCCCCACACCCGCAGGGTCTGTTCAAGCAATTCAGGGGTATTGACTGCGATATCATCACCCGCTGTTTCGACATAGCATTGCCAGTGAGCTTCCGCTTGCTGACGCAACAGCGGGGGCAGATTTTGCAAGACATTTTCTACGATTTGGGACGAGGCTACGGTCACGCTATATTCACATCTTGTAGTTTATTAATTGAAATTGTAACAGGCTGAAGAACATAGAGAAAATCAAACCAATAATTATGTAAGCCCCCCCCCTACATACCCTGCCTGAATGCCGAATTCGGATCAGCATCACTACTGCATAGTGATGACCACATTCCCTTTTTTATGTCCTTTTTCGACATACCGATGAGCTTCGGCAGTCTGCTCTAGTGGATAGCACCTGTCGACAACTGATTTCAGTTTTCCAGCGTCAATAAGTTCTTTGAGAAAGACTAAATCTTCAGTGTGATAACTTGCAAGGGAAAAAATAACTTTCTTACTACTTATCATTGAGACCCATAGCCCCCGTAGTTGCTGGAGTAGCGTAGGGTTAGCTAATAGATAACGGCCATTTTTCTTCAGCGATCTTACACACCCGGAAAATGGACTTTTACCTATAGTGTCAAAAATAACATCATAAATCTCACCATCTTTGGTGAAGTCTTCTTTAGTGTAATCAACGATCTTGTCAGCACCCAGAGATTTAACCAGTTCTATTTTTGAACTGCTGCACACCCCGCTAACTTCTGCACCAAAATGCTTTGCAAGCTGCACCGCAAAAGTGCCGATAGTTCCGGAAGTCCCATAGATAAGTATTTTTGTCCCAGGCTGGATATTTCCTTTTCTGAGAAAATGCAATGCATTAAGCCCTCCGACGGGAATAGTAGCGGCCTCTTCATAGGTCATATTGGTCGGTTTAATCGCTATCGCATAAGTGCTCGGCAGGCAAATGTACTCAGCATAAGCACCAAACCTCATCTCGGTAGGTGCGAACACCTGGTTTCCCGTTTTAAACAGTTTTACATCTTTGCCCACTGACTCAACTTCCCCGGCCAGCTGCTGTCCTAATACCTTTACTCTTGTGGGCCTTATGAGCCCAAAATATAATCGCAAGGGAAGGTAGAGCCAGTTATGGATTTCGTACCTTCGAAGTTCACAGTCACCTGTCTCCACTGTTGTTGCATGTATTCTAATCAGGACTTCATTATCCCTGGGGACAGGTTTATCTAACTCTTGAAGCTGAAGCACATCAGGAGGCCCGTATTTTGTCCAGACCATTGCCTTCATGAATCTTCCTCCATGGTGAGAATAACTTTCCCTCTAGCGTTCCCCTCCCCGTAATAGCGCATCGCTTCAATAGCCTCGCTTAAGGGGTAACTCTTATCTATCACAGGGACCACTTTGCCCGTTTCAAAAAGCTCCTTCATAAGAGCAAAGTCCTTGTTGGGTTCATGCATCAACAGACTCAGTTTCTTGCTGCCAAACATTGAGATTAGTGGCCCCAGGAATATAATCTGGGTCATCCGGGAAGAAGCGCCCCCATGCCCCACATAATGTCCCCCAGGACTCAATGCGCGCTTGTAATCGAAAATTGAGTGATGTGCCTGAGCATCAATAATCAAGTCATACTGCTGACCATTTTTAGTGAAATCTTCCTGAGTGTAATCAATTACATGATCCGCACCCAGAGAGCGCACCAAATCCATTTTATTCGTACTGCACACGCCAGTGACTTCAGCCCCAAATGATTTGGCAATCTGTACCGCAATGGTTCCTGAACCTCCCGATGCACCATTAATCAAAATTTTTTGAGCGGGTGTGGTTTGTTCTTGCTGAAGCTGTCCTTTGAGAAGCCCCTGCAAGGCAAGCAGTCCCGCTTGAGGTATGGCCGCTGCCTGCTCGAATGTCATGCCAGACGGCTTCAGTGTTAATTCATCTTCACGGGCACATACATATTCGGCAAAACCTCCCCAACCACCTGCAGATAGATCTCCGAACACCTCATCACCGGACTTGAACTGTTTTACATTTTCACCAACCGCCTCAATCCGCCCCGCGACATCAAACCCGAGAATATTGATCTTTTTTGGCCTGAAAAGCCCAAACATCATGCGGTTTACAAACGGGGTACCGTTAAGGAGTTCCCAGTCCCATGAGTTTATGGAAGCCGCATGAACTTTTATCAAGATTTCATTATCTTCAGGAGCAGGCTTTTCTACGTCGTTAAACTGAAGATCATCCGCTAACCCGTATTTTGTGAATACAATTGCTTTCATGACGCCTCCTTTTACAATCAGTTTCCTGGCCGCTTGAAACGCTTGCGTGCGCTCTCAATTTTTCCTCTAATTGCACAGCCCTTAACATGATCGTTAATTAACCCCATTGCTTGCATAAAGGCATACACCGTGGTGGGCCCGACAAATTTCCATCCCAGCTTTTTCAGGTTCTTCGACAAGGCAATCGATTCGGCAGAAGTCGATACGGTTTGCGGTTTTGCCAGTTTTTTTGTGTCGGGTTCGTACCTCCATAAAAAGGCCGCCAACGAACCTTCCTCATTTACGAGTTCCTGAGCCCGTTGTGCATTATTGATTACAGCCTCGATTTTACCCCGATGGCGAACAATCCCTTCATCCTTAAGAAGGCGACTGACGTCACGTTGGGTAAATTTTGCTACCTTGTTGAAGTCGAAGTTATGAAAGGCTGCACGGAAGTTCTCGCGTTTAACGAGGATGGTGCGCCAGCTCAGTCCTGATTGAAAACTCTCCAGACATAATTTTTCAAATAAGCGATGATCATCACTAACGGGGAAACCCCATTCGGTATCGTGATAGTGGGGAAATTCTGGTGCGGCATAGCACCACTCGCAGCGTGGTTTTCCGTCGGGGCCTTTTATTGTCATGTTAGTAATCCCTCTTAATTTTTTCGTATCATCTGGCAGAGGTTTCGCCCCAAATGAACCGCGATCAAATGACTCTGACCCCAATAGAAGTGCTCCTACTCACTACTAAGTATTCCCTTATCATACTCTTCAATCACTTTAAGAGCCTCTTCCACGACGTCTTCCTCTACACTCACGGCCACCAGCCCTGCGGCGGGTAATTCCCCCATTGCGCCTTGAAGGTATTCGCCCTCAACCTGTGCCTGGATACCGCGTGACTCCAGTAACCCACATACGATATGTGCCTCAGTACTATTGGCGGCTTCGTAAACTCTGACCATATTGTGCCTCCCTGAGTAAATTGGTGGGCAACTGTGCCCACCCTACAAATACTAAAACAGTGTCAATTTGCGTTGGCTTTCCCCCTTCGGGGACAAGCAATCCCGTTGGTGCAGCCGAGCATCGCAGTTATTTTAAGATGAAGTGAGCGTTGTCTGAGCGCAGCGAGTTTCGCGAGCGCTTAAAATAATGAGAAGCACAGGGAACCCACGATAGTGGGCCAACCTCCGGGCACCCTTCTCTTTGGTTACTTTTCTATTAGGTGAGTAAGAGAAAGTAACTCGCCCATCAGGGCGAAAAACGATGCTAAATAAAACCCCAATACCCTCAACCTATTCAAATTAAAACAACAACCATAAAAAAAGCCCCACCATTTCCAGTGAGGCTTTTTCAGATTCACATAAAGTGAAACGACACCATTACATCATGCCGCCCATTCCACCCATACCACCCATACCGCCGCCCATATCAGGCATAGCAGGAGCGTCTTTTGCAGGAAGCTCGGCAACCATGCATTCGGTGGTGATCATCAGACCAGCCACTGAGGCAGCATTCTGCAGGGCAGAACGGGTTACCTTGGTGGGATCCAGAATACCCATGTCGATCATGTCGCCGTATTCACTACTTGCAGCGTTGTAACCGTAGTTACCCTTTCCTCCAGCAACGTTATTTACAACTACGGAGGATTCTTCACCGGCGTTGCTAACGATCTGCCGCAGTGGCTCTTCCATGGCACGACGGGCGATGTTGATGCCGATGTCCTGATCATGGTTGTCACCCTTGAGGCCGTCAATGGCATTACGAGCACGAATCAGAGCAACACCACCACCAGGTACCACGCCTTCTTCTACCGCTGCGCGAGTGGCGTGCAGGGCATCATCAACGCGATCTTTCTTTTCTTTCATTTCCACTTCGGTGACTGCACCGATCTTGATCACAGCAACACCACCGGCCAGCTTGGCCACACGTTCTTGCAGCTTTTCTTTATCGTAGTCAGAAGTCGCTTCTTCAATCTGGGCGCGAATCTGAGTAACGCGTCCTTCGATATCGGCGGGCTTTCCGGCACCGTCAATAATGATGGTGGTTTCCTTGCTGATAGTGATGCGCTTGGCAGAACCCAGATCTTCCAGAGTAACCTTGTCCAGAGACAGGCCGACTTCTTCAGAAATCACAACACCACCAGTGAGCAGCGCGATGTCTTCCAGCATGGCCTTGCGACGATCACCAAAACCAGGTGCCTTAACGGCAGCGACCTTAACGATGCCACGCATGTTGTTCACAACCAGAGTCGCCAGTGCTTCGCCTTCAACATCTTCAGCGATAATGAACAGGGGCTTACCGGCTTTTGCGACGGCTTCCAGCGTCGGCAACAGATCGCGGATGTTGGAGATTTTCTTGTCGAACAGCAAGATGTATGGGGCATCCATCTCTACTGACATGTTTTCCTGATTATTAATGAAGTAAGGAGAGAGGTAGCCGCGATCGAACTGCATACCTTCAACCACATCCAGTTCATTATCCAGACCGGAACCTTCTTCTACGGTGATAACACCTTCTTTACCGACCTTATTCATGGCATCAGAGATGATCTTGCCAATACTTTCATCGGAGTTGGCGGAGATAGTGCCTACCTGAGAGATAGCACTGCTGTCTTCACAAGGCTTGGAAAGTTTTTTCAATGATTCTACGGCAGCGATAACGGCTTTATCGATACCACGCTTCAGGTCCATTGGGTTCATGCCGGCGGCTACTGCTTTCATGCCTTCGGTGAGAATGGACTGGGCCAGTACGGTGGCAGTGGTGGTGCCGTCACCGGCGATATCGGAAGTCTGTGAAGAGACTTCGCGAACCATCTGTGCACCCATGTTCTCGAACTTGTCTTCCAGTTCGATCTCTTTGGCTACGGAAACACCATCTTTAGTAATGGTGGGGGCACCGAAGCTTTTCTCCAGTACCACGTTACGGCCCTTAGGACCCAAAGTTACCTTGACCGCGTTGGCCAGGACGTTAACGCCGCGCAACATGCCGTGGCGCGCGTCTTCTGAAAACTTAACTTCTTTTGCACTCATTATTGACTTCCTCTTTAAAAACGTCGGATAAGCTAATCGTTATGGCTTATTGGAGCTGACTAAATGGTCTGGCCTAGCCTTCGATGACAGCAACGATATCTTCTTCGCGCATCACCAGCAGCTCTTCACCTTCAACCTTTACTTCGGTACCGGAGTACTTGCCGAACATAATTTTGTCACCCGCCTTAACATCCAGAGCACGGATTTCACCATTTTCCAGGATGCGGCCATGGCCTACGGCAACAATTTCACCCTGGGAAGGTTTCTCAGTGGCGCTATCAGGAATGACGATACCGCCGGCGCTGGTGCGCTCCTCTTCCATACGACGAACTATCACACGATCATGCAGTGGACGAATTTTCATTCTGTCTTATCTCCTAAATATTTAATAAATCACAGTGGGAAGCCATAATGACCACCCTTTTCTTATGGTTAAACGCGACTTAGCACTCAACCCTTGTGAGTGCTAATAATATGGCCGAATTAAGCAGAGTCAAGGCCGGGCCTGATAATTTTTTCAGATTTCGTGAAAAGAATGGCTTCCAGCCACTAGATATAGGGGACTTTAGTCGTCTTCGCGACGGTACTCACCTTCGATGGTACGAGGCCCCTGAGGCCCATGTCCTCCTTTTGAACCGGAACCTGGGCTGTGTGTAGCACTATCCATGGCGCGGCGGATAAAAGCACGGATGAGGCCACGTCGCACAAAAGGCACCAGGCCAAGAAAACCTATAGTGTCGGTAAAAAAACCAGGGGTTAGTAATAACGCGCCACTAATAAGCAAAACCACCCCTTCAGCCATGGCCATGGTGGGCAGCTCCCCTCTTGCCATACCGGTACGCGCCCGATTTAAGGTATAAAGCCCCTGATGGCGCAACAGCAAGGCTCCGAGCACAGCGGTAAAGACCACCAGAAAAACAGTGGTCGGCGTGCCCAGTATCCCCCCAATCTCAATCAGTAAATAGATCTCGAGTATGGGGATCAGTAGAAATAGTAATAATAGAATTTGAAAGATATGCATGACGCGCAGTATAACCGCGCCATCAACAGTAACCCAAATCCAGTACAGCACTTATCCCGAAATGGGGTCAAGTTCCACTGGGATTTATAGCCGGAGGATGCAAGTATTACTCCCTGGTACGATCTGCTATTGTTTAGCACTATTTTTAATGATTGCTTAAGCCAGATCCACTATGTTTCGATTATGAGTCACTGCCTTGTACTAACAAATTGCCCGGATCTTGACTGTGCCGAAACACTAGCCAGTGCACTAGTAGATAACTCACTAGCAGCCTGTGTGAACATTTTGCCTGGCGTAACTTCCATATATAAATGGGAAGGTAAACAAGTAAAAGAGCAGGAATGTACCTTACTAATAAAAACCCGTGAGGATATTTACCCTGCTCTCGAAGCCTTTATTCAAGCACAGCACCCTTATGAACTCCCGGAAATTATCGCTGTCCCTGTTAGTATGGGCTCGAATGGGTACCTTTCCTGGCTGGATCAACAACTGGATAAATAACATATGAAACGCACGCTCTCCTTTTTCTTCGCCCTGCTACTGTCGCTCTCTTTTAGCCATACGGCAATGGCCGGTGGTCTGGGCTCTCTGTTTGGGGGCAGTGACGATGAAATCCTGCAGCCGGATCAGGCCTTCCATTTTGATGCACTGGTAGTTGATGGCAATACCTTGCTGGCACGCTGGGACATTACCAAGGGATATTATCTGTATCAGGATAAGTTCGAGTTCACGCTGGAAGATGTGAACGGAGTTCACCTGGGTGACATCGTCATGCCCCCGGGAGAAGAGAAGGACGATGAGTTCTTTGGTTTGATGCAGGTATACCACTATCCCATGGAAGTGCATCTGCCGCTGCTACGGGAGGACCTTGAACCCACTTCATTGACACTGGCGGTACGTTACCAGGGCTGTGCCGAAGCAGGGCTATGCTACCCACCTATCGATAAAAGCATTCAACTGAATCTGCCGGCTGGCAATGCCAAAGGCAGTAGCACAGGTACAAGCAACACGGTACCACTCTCAGAACAGGACAGCCTGGCCCAGTCCCTGGCCACGGGCAGCGGCATCATGACCATTCTGACCTTCTTTGGTCTGGGGCTGTTACTGGCCTTCACCCCTTGCGTCTTTCCCATGATCCCGATCCTGTCGGGTATTATTATCCGCGAAGGCGACTCTCTTACCACCCACCGCGCCTTTACCATTTCCATCGTGTACGTACTGGCAATGTCGGTCGCCTATACCTTCGCTGGAGTAATGGCCGGCCTATTTGGTGGCAACTTGCAGGCCGCCTTCCAGAACCCCTGGATACTGGGAAGTTTCAGTGGCGTATTCGTGCTGCTGGCTCTCTCCATGTTTGGTTTTTACAATCTGCAAATACCCGCAGGGCTGCAGGGCAAACTCAGTATGCTCAGCCACAAACAGGAAGGTCACGGCCTGCATGGTGTCGCCATTATGGGGCTACTGTCGGCCCTCATCGTCGGCCCCTGCGTTGCCGCCCCATTGATGGGTGCCCTGATCTATATTGGTCAGACCGGTGATGCACTACTGGGTGGCGCAGCCCTTTTCTCCCTCAGCCTGGGCATGGGCGCACCGCTCATCCTCATCGGCGGCAGTGCAGGTAAATTACTACCCAAAGCCGGGGCGTGGATGGATACAATCAAGTCCGTATTTGGTGTGCTGTTACTGGCCGTAGCCATCTGGCTGCTGGAGCGTATTATTCCTGCTGCCATCACCATGGTGTTATGGGCATTGATGCTGGTGATCAGTGCCGCATACATGGGCGCGCTGGAGCCACTAAAGGAAGGCACCTCAGGCTGGCATAAATTGTGGAAGGGTCTGGGACTGGTCTACCTGATCTATGGCGCCATGTTATTCATCGGTGCCGCTGCCGGTGGCAGTGATCCACTGCAACCCCTCAAGGGTCTTGCTCTGGGGGGAGGTGCCTCAAATCAGCAAACACATCTGACCTTCAAGACCATCAAGTCAACAGACGATCTACAGCGGGAAGTGGCTGCCGCCAGCGCGGCAGGCAAACCGGTAATGCTCGATTTCTATGCCGACTGGTGCATATCCTGCAAAGAGTTCGAAAAATACACCTTCTCCGATGCCGCCGTGCAACAGACCCTGGCTAGTGCCGTACTACTACAGGCCGATGTCACCCTCAATGATGATCTGGATAAGGCCCTGTTAAAACAGTTTAAATTACTTGGCCCCCCGTCTATCCTGTTTTTTGGGACAGATGGGGAAGAATGCCGTAATTACCGCACCGTCGGTTTCATGGAAGCAGATGAATTCCAGCCCCATGCCGCCAGAGCCCTTGCTTGCTAAACACATTTCCCTTCTAAAAAGGTGGTTTTAACCAGAGTGTGACCCCATTCACGCACGAATTGAGTCAAACATGCCATCATTTGCCGTGAATTGGTGGCATTTTCACATTTCCTGGACAAATCACCGGGT
>DAOWII010000061.1 GCA_030640985.1 Chromatiales bacterium | reverse complement strand
GTTCTCGTTTGGCGATTTCGGTGACCAGGGCAACGAGTTCGGGGAGTTGTATGTTCATAACGACCTTTTCTTTTTTACCTAGCAAATATATGCAGCGCCCGGGCAAGCTGGGCTATACTTCTGCCCTTCTACATTAATTTAAAAGCGATTATAACTTACTATAAGAACTGGGCATGAATACCAATAGCTCTGACAACCCACCCCTCATCGAAGTCCGCGACCTGGTGAAAAACTACAATGGCCTGACGGCCGTTGATGGTATCAGTTTCAACATCGAACAGGGCCGATGTTTTGGGCTATTGGGGCCTAATGGCGCCGGTAAAACCACCACGGTAGAAATACTCGAAGGAATCAAAACCGCCACACGGGGTGAGATTCGCTATAAGGGTGAAGTGGCGGGAAGTCAGTTTCGTAATGAAATGGGCATTATGTTTCAGACAACAGCGATACAGGACTTCATTACTGTAAGAGAATCGCTGGAACTTTTTCGGAATTTTTACCCAAACACCACGCCTGTAGAGGAGCTCATCGAGGCCTGTTCACTACAGGAATTTCTCGACCGGGATACACGTAAACTCTCTGGCGGCCAACGACAACGTTTACTGCTCGCCATTGCACTGATCAATGATCCCGAAATCATTTTTCTTGATGAGCCTACCACGGGTCTGGATCCCCGCGCCCGCCGCAATTTCTGGAAGTTAGTGCGTTCCATTAAGGCAAGAAACAAGACCATCGTGCTTACGACTCATTACATGGAAGAGGCCTATGAGTTATGCGATGAATTGTTCATCATGGATAAAGGCAAGATCATCGCTCAGGGCGCACCGCAGAATCTGCTGAGCCAGCATTTCAGTGACGTCATTCTGGAGCTGCCGGAGGATGCCTTACCCTCAGGTAGAGAGTCGCTGCCCTACTCTGTCCTGGAGCGCACCGAAGCGCTGTCACAACACAATAGTGGCTCCCTGCTGCATATACTGACCCGAGACATGAATGAGACTATCAAGCAGCTGTTGAACGTGGGGGCCAACCTCTCCAGCCTTAAAGTGCGAGAACGCACCCTTGAGGATCTGTTCCTTGAAATTACCGGTAAGGAAAACGACAGCCAATGAGAATGAAACGTTTTTATGCCGTGTTTGTAGCGCGTAACCGTGAGTTCGTTCGCGATACCTCTGCCCTCGCCTGGAATATTCTATTACCCGTGTTGATCGTGGCGGGATTCGCCTTCGCCTTTTCAGGAAAGGCCAGCAATCTTTACAAGGTGGGTGTATATCACAACACCGATAATGTAGATGAAATTAACCACGAGGCCTCGCCGATTTATCAGGCTTTTCTTCAGACAGAATACATCCAGTTTATCCCGCTAGATAAGATAGATCAGGCCATCATCAAGGTGGAGCGCCATCAACTGGATATGCTGCTGGATGCTGAAAATAATCGCTACTGGGTAAATACCACCTCACCCCGTGCCTATATGCTGGAGCGAATATTGCGTGGAAGCCTTGTAGAAGAAAAGACCTCGGCGCTGGTAAAAAAAGAGGTCACCGGTGAAGAAATCCGTTATGTGGACTGGTTGATTCCTGGTGTGCTGGGGATGAATCTGATGTTCAGTGCGCTATTCGGAGTGGGCTATGTCATTGTCCGTTACCGCAAAAGTGGTGTACTTAAACGATTGCACGGCACTCCACTAACTGCCTTCGAGTTCCTTGCTGCCCAGATCCTTTCCCGACTCTGGCTGATCATCGCCATTACAGCGATGGTCTATTTCGGCACCCATTTTTTCATTGGCTTCGCCATGTACGGCTCATACTTTACTTTGCTGTTAACCTTTACCCTCGGCGCTATGAGCATGATTAGTCTGGGCCTGTTGGTAGCGGCGCGTAGTGCCAGTGAAGAATTGGCCGGCGGACTACTCAACCTGTTGAGCTGGCCAATGATGTTTCTCTCGGGAGTGTGGTTTTCATTGGAGGGAACACAACCGCTGATTCAAAAGCTGGCGGAGATATTTCCTTTGACGCATCTCATTGCCGCTGCGCGAGCCATCATGATAGATGGTGCGGGGCTAATGGATATTTCTTATCACCTTCTGGTGATGGCAGTCATGACCCTGGTATTCCTGCTGCTCGGTGCCCGGCTGTTTAAGTGGGAATAGCGTCTTAGGCGACCTCTAGCTTAGGTAGTAAAATCCCCTGCTCCACACTGAACTGATAGTCTTGGAAGATATGTTCTGCTGTCGGAATTTGATACGTGCCATCATCGAGTTTATTAGTGGTGTCTTTCAGACGATAGGTATAGTGGCCACAGGTCCAGCAATTAAACTTGCGCATATGAGTGCAAAGACAGGTCTTGTCCATCACTGAAATCTTCTTGAGATGTTTTTCCACTTCACGATTATATGATGTAACGTAAGAACAGTTACCTTTACTGTCCAGCAAATAACCAAATGATTCACAGTTAGGACGAATACCGGAACCAATGGCTGGGCTGTTACTTAGCATGCGCATCGGGTAACCTGTCGGCGAAATAGTATTCACCTCAATCTCATCTTCTGTCGCCTTGATATATTCCTGCTGAACCTTTTCAGGTAAACCAGCTTCTCTGGCGATAGTAAAGCGCGTGGCCACCTGAACTGCAGCGGCACCCATTTCCATATAATTGACCGCATCCGAACCGGTAAAGATACCACCGGCGGGTATGACTGGAATATCAAGCTCAGAGTCTTTTAACAGGTTCATAACATCAGCAACGATGTCAGGCAGATTGTATTTTGCCCAATCCATACCAAAACCTAAATGCCCACCGGCCAGAGGGCCTTCCACAACAACGAAATCAGGGAAGCGGTTGAGTTTGGCTGTCTTCTTGAGAAACAATTTAAGAGCACGTGCTGAAGAAACAATAATCCCCAAGTTCACATCACGGAAACGGGGGTGGTCTTTGATCAAATCAAATGAGCCAAGGTGCATACCTGCACTTAAAGTAATCCCGTCGATCCCGAAATCCATTGCTGACTCCAGACGAACTTTTAGCGTCTCTCTGGGGCTATTCATCGTCAGCTTTTCCATGCAGTTGATAAATATGAGGCCATCTCCCTGCTTGGCATCCATGGTTTTAGTTACGTGTAAACGGGTTGCTTCTGCAACTTCACCCAGATCAAACTGAACGACAGACTTATCTGCATTATCGATATTATATTTGTACTTCTGGAGTTTCTGTTTGACGAAGCGAGTCTTGTAAAGACGATCTGTAACAGTAGGCAGCATAGCATCAGAAATATGTCCCACCCCACCCAGCCTGGCCGTCTCGAGGGCCAACTCCGCGGTTGAGATATTAACACCCATACCACCAATCATAATGGGGACAAGCTCATTTTTGCCTAATACAAAACGAAAGTCATCAAGCTTTTTCATTTACCATTACTCACAGCACGCACTGTTAACACATTAAAAATAGACGTCATCACAATCAACACCACAATTGACCATACCTTTTGAAGGATATGACCAGCGACCATAGATCGTGACCAGGAACGCAAATTATAACATGGGCAATAGTACATAAGCATGCCTAATCACACCCCCCCCCCCACAACTGTACCCAGCCTCAAATAAGGATGATTCTCTTATTTATCAACAAGTTACAGCCATGCAGTGAATACTCCTTTAAATTCATACTAAAATAGGATTACCCTGAACTCGGCAAAGTTAAAATGTCATACC
>DAOWII010000151.1 GCA_030640985.1 Chromatiales bacterium | reverse complement strand
CTCATTTACTCAGTTGCTTTAAAGGAATTATAGATTCATGCGCACCCTGACCTGGAAACGCCGATTAATATATGCGCTATTACAACCGGTGATTAAATCAATCTTGTACCTGTTCTGGTGGAGCTGCCGAGTGGAACGCATCATCGGCGATGAGCATGCCCAACAGTTGATCGACAAAGGTGATCCCATCATTCCCTGTTACTGGCATCAGATGCACATTATGGGCAGCTGGTATATGCGCCAACTGCAAAAGCGTGGTTTAAAAATCGGATTTCTTGTCAGTCCTTCCGTAGATGGCGAGATTTCTGCAACGTTGGTGAAGTCCTGGGGCGCAGTGGCAATTCGCGGTTCAAGTAATCGCACTGGCGCCAAAGCGATGCGTGATATGTACAATACTATTGTTAAGGACAGAATATCACCACTAACCACTTCTGACGGCCCTACCGGACCGATTCATGAATTCAAGCAGGGGGCGGTGATGTTGGCACAGCTCACTCAGGCACCTATATTACCGGTAGCCTATGCAGCCAGTCGTTGCTGGCAATTGAAGTCCTGGGATCAATTTATCATTCCCAAGCCATTTTCACGCATTGTATTAGTGGTAGGAAAACCACATTACATCGACAAGCTGGCCAAGGCAGAACAGTTGGAAGCAGAGCGCATTGTAGTACAAAACGAAATGATGAAAATCATCCAGACAGCACAGAATGCGCTGAATAATTAATCTGTCAGTGCTGTGCGCCCCCTACCCCTTTGACTGGTATTATTATGGACAAGTATCTTGTTTATTTCCAAACAAGATATTTGTGATGATATGATGGCGGCAATAAAATAAGACTGGATTAATAGCCAGGCTAACTCCCTATTTACCAAGGTATCGTTAAATGCTTCGAACACAACAAGGTTTCGCGTCAAAATCTACCTTAATCACCATCGTGGTCATGATCGCCTTATTGGCTTTTGTGGTTTCCAAACTTCCACGCGGTTACAGTGATGATATATCCAAAATTGGTAAAGGCACTAATGTTGTTGCACTTATCCATGATAAAAATAATGCCTATAGCTTAAACACGATGGCACTGCTAAATGAAGTCCGTAATGAATACTCAGAGAAGATTAAGTTCCTGGTCGTTGATCTCGCCACACCACAAGGAAAGGCCTTCTCTCAGCAGCAAGAAATCTTTACATCAGCTCTCGCATTATTTTCATCCGATGGGGAACGTCTTGTGGTTTTAACAGATATTGAAGACAGCAATATGTTACGAGCAGCCCTGGAACAGGCTTTCAAATAAAAAAATAAAAGAACCCCCACTCCATATCCCATCATATAGGCTGGGCTTCCCAGCGGGATCATCGAATACCCGATTTAGCACTCCGTAGCCAATTCCATCTCTATGTATCCAAAACACCCTTACACTGTAAATGATAATCATTTACAGTGTGGGCACTGAACTACTGGGGAGTACAAATGCCCTACAAAACCATCACAACCGCCTTATTCCCGACTTTATTACTGACGGCAAGTCTGGTTCAGGCCACCGAACGCGAATACTGGATCACTGTCATGTCACCGATCACATTACAGTGGGCATGGTCACCCGTTGGAAGGTCTTACCCTGATAATACTTTCTATCAACGATTTCCTCTAAAGCTGCAATCCATTTGCCGGTAATTTTCCCGAGCATTTTTTTACTCTGAAATAAATGATTTAACCCTTTTATTACTAACGGTATTCATTTCAGCTCACTCTGCCTAAAACCACTAGTAATGTGATGTTGACAGGCACTCAGTAGGCATGAAATCATTTAAAGCATAAAATGAACCTTTAATTACTTAAAACCTCATTGGAAATAGTATGCGATTAAGTTTAAACAGATATTTATGCCTTATTACCCTATGTGCGTTAAGCGTTAATAATTGCCTGGCTCTTGTATCGCCCTCCCTAAGTAAGCCGAACTATTTCCATGCACTTTGGAAGGGAGTTATCACGCAGCCTGGAAATTCACCATACTCCGTTATCATTGATATCAGCGCTAATCGATACCGCGTGAATTACGACTCTTTAAATTGTGATGGCCACCTGGATCTTATTGAAAAGTCAGAGAACAAACTTATTTTCCAGGAGATTTTAATTATTGGAGAGTCTTCCTGTACTAGCGGGGGTAAAGTAATTTTAAGGAAATCAGGCCCGGGCAAAGTAAGCTACGAATGGGTAGGCCGCGATAATAAAGCAAAGGCAACAGGGGTGCTATTTAATCACAAAAGGCAACCGGCCCGCTCTGAAGCATGCAAAAACAAAACAGCTGACTCCATCTGTATGTAAACATGCAAATAGCCGTGCCGCTTCAGTGACTTAATAAAATCTTCAGAAGTAACCCCGCACTTCAACATTTAATGAATAAGGGTAACTACCAAATTCACTCTCCATTTGAATTCCTACGGGCGCATCACCAATGGGAACGCCAAGACTAACGGATAGTTCGCTTTCATCTGAGAGAGAATAAATACCATTGAAAGATAACAACCAGGAGTCATCTAGCCAACTTGTTATCGCGACACATTGCCCTGTAAACAAGGGCGTAAACTGATAAGCAACCCCCACTGCCGTATATTGATTCCCCAGATAACTACTTTCGCCGACTATAGTTGGAGCGACTACAGCATAATCACTCACACGACTCGCGCCGCTGCCATGATGAAAATATTCCAGACGAATATCCAGACTATTCTCCCAGCGATGCTCGATGCCGATGGACACCTCGTTATACGCAGGCTGGCCTGGGTTATCCGGTGTTGCTCGGTGAGCTTCGGCACGCAGGCCTAACCAGTCAAATAGTTCCCCTTGCAGGGAGCCGCCAATGATAGATAAATTACGCACTTCGCCTCCCAGTATTGCCCATTCAAAATTTCCGCTGACTGTGGAGTATCTGGCAATATCTGATCGGCGATTATTATCCGGGTTGTTACTCCAGCCCGTATCACTTTCCGAATCTGCAGCATAGCCAAGCACCTGTATATAGGAGAGCTGAGACAAGGGGCCAAGTGATGCCTCAAGTCGAAGCGCATCTACGCCGGGTTTATAAACCCGATAGAAAGTTTGTGCCGAGAACGGGGCAAAAAAATCATTGGGTGTAAAATAAAACGTTGTCGCCAGGTTAATGGGCTGGCGACCAACAGTAATATCCATACGTTTATAGGCCAGCTGTACATTCATGCGGTCGATGGCCAGGTGCATATAGTTATCCGTACTAAAACTCCACTCCAGAGATGAGCTGCGCTCCACATCCAGTGGCGTGCCGAGGCCGCCTTGCGTTGATACCATCGAGGTGGGGATATATGTCTGGTAGGCATTTAGCTCGAAGTTCAAGTCTTCACCTGATTGTGCCTGCAGGATAAGACGCACCAGCCCCGCCACACCCGCATCGGATGTTTTATCAGGACTTCTATAAGCCATCCCGAAACCCCGTGCCATCCCGCTTATTTCTACAGACGAGTCGCCCCTATGTTTTTCATAGAAGGCCTGGGGGGAGGTAGAGATCAGGCAGCAGGCAATAAACAGAGATAAACATGGCCCGTATAGCTTTAAAAAGTAACTCTCGAACAGGGAAGTGTAATG
>DAOWII010000167.1 GCA_030640985.1 Chromatiales bacterium | reverse complement strand
GGCCATATCGGTCTCAGAGGAGAGGAACAAGATGGGCAAATGCCGTTGTGCATCTCGCTCTCGCAGCACCGCGGCCAACTCGGGGCCGGAGGCATCGGGCATATATACATCAAGCACCACCACATCCGGGTCAAACTCATCCACCACATCCAGAAACTGGAGAGGCTGTGATAAAACACGAATATCCATACTCGCCTGACGCAACAGATTGGCGTGAAGTTCGAGCACCAAGGGGTCGTCATCCACCAGCAGCACACGATAGGGCTGTAACGGCTGGCGCCCGGTGAGCGCATCCAGCATGGTGCTCAATATGTGGGTATTCACTGGCTTGGTCAGGTAGCGGCAAGCACCCGCACGGAAGGCTTCTAGCCTCGCTGGCAGGTCATCACGCATTGAGACGACCAACACTGGGATATCGGAAGAGTTTCCGAGGCCGAGTTCATCAATAAGACTGGCTCCCGCGGAATCACCCTCGAGGAAAATCATGCCCATCACCACCGCAGAAGGATGCTCCCCATCAGCGGCGAGACAGGCGGCCCGGAAGTCGTCCAGATCGGTGAACACCTTCACCCGGTAACTATCATCCTCTAGAGCCTGACACAGATGCCCGGCCTGTATTGGATCATCCTCCACCAGGTAGATCATCGGTGATCGTTCCAGGCATGCCGCCGTGGGCGGCGAGCTCAGGATTCGGGCGTTTGATTCAAGCCTGACCTGGGTGAGTTGTTCCAGACGACCCAGTGCCACACCGACATCCTTCCATTCTGCCGCTGAAGGCGGCTCACCCGTCTTGAGCAGCGCCGACAGCCGAGTTTCCAAACTGCAAACGACATCCGACACCGACTGCATGCCAACGGTGCCGGCAACGTCGGTGAAATCATCTAGCAAACGGTGTAGTTCCTCCGCCTCGCTCGGTTGCCAGGTTGCCGGGGAAAGCCGCTTGAAATGAATACAGATAGACTCAAGTCGATCCGGGAGCTCAGTGGTAAATTTTCGGCGTAGTTCCGTCAGTTCTTCAGAGACAGGTGTTGTCATTATTGGGTACGTTTCCTTCATTCAATATCTACTGGCTTCTATCGGTAATTTTTATGCTTACTCAATAGCAATCGTTCAGCTATATGTCAATTGTTCCGTGTGTGCCAATTTAAGAGCTTGCTCTGTAACCTGATAAATTCAGTATAGACAAAGAAATTAGAGTTTCCGCATTACCCTTACTCACCACAGGGGATAGCTGAACCTATAAAATAATGTCTTCAGTTGTAAGCTTTGGGTTTAACTTTTGGGCTTAAATAGGACGGGAATAAAAGAAAAGGCTGCTTCTGATACAAAACAGACAGGATGTTAATGTCAATATTCTGGAAGCTATCTATGGTGAAAATAGGCTCCAATAAAAAACTAATTCAGAGGCGCCGTTTTACTTGCTTTGTTTTTTGACGAATCTGGTGAGAATCACAATCCGTTGGCCATCCACTCGGCCTTCAATATGTTCAGGGTTATCTGCCACCAGTGAGATGCCGCGTACCGAAGTACCTCGTTTGGCGGTGAAGTTTGCCCCTTTTACATCCAGATCCTTGATTAGCGTGACGGTATCACCCGCTTCAAGTACAGCACCATTGCTATCCAGGTGCTTGACGGAATCTTCAACCGTTTGGCCATCACCATCGGCCTTCGCCCACTCCAAGAGTTCATCATCAAGGTAAAGCATATCGAGTAGATCCTGTGGCCACCCTTCTGCGCTCAGACGTGTCAGCATCCGCCAGGCCATCACCTGAACTGCCGACACCCGACTCCACATGCTGTCATTAAGGCAACGCCAGTGGTTGACATCCATGCTTTCAGGATTTCCTATCTGCCCACAACAGACGTCACAAATCATGATGCTGTTATCCGGACCAGGATTCGTTACTGGGGGAATCTCATACACGCCAAGGTTTGAATCGGAGCCGCAAAGTTCGCATTTTGACTCGCAGCGTTGCATCAATGTTTGTTCGGTAGTCATATGAATTTAGCCTTGATGTATACAAAAAGGGCCCCCTTTTTTGTATATAGGGAGCCCTTTTTTATGATGGTGCTCTAAGCCGTTACTCAGGCAAACGGATGCCGGCGTACGATAGTTTCGGAACGATCCGGCCCGGTGGAGACGATATCAATGGGCGCACCGGTGAGTGCCTCAATGCGCTCCATGTAGGCACGAGCATTGGCGGGTAGCTCATCATACGTGGCGATGCCTACGGTGGATTGTTTCCAGCCAGGCATGGTCTCATAAACAGGTTCACAACCCTCCAGGATATCCGCACCGGATGGCATAACATCAATAACCTTGCCACCCAACTTATAACCCACACACAACTGGATACTATCCAGTTCATCCATGACATCCAGCTTGGTCAGGCACAGACCCGAGACACTGTTGATCTGAATGGAGCGACGTAAAGCCACCGCATCAAACCAGCCACAACGACGGGCACGACCGGTGGTGGAACCAAATTCGTTACCACGACGGGCCAGATGATCGCCCATCTCATCGTGCAGTTCGGTGGGAAATGGACCGGAACCCACACGGGTGGTATAGGCCTTGGTGATGCCCACCACATAATTAAAGTGACAGGGTCCGACTCCGCTACCGGCCGCTGCACCACCGGCAGTGGTATTGGATGAGGTTACATAGGGGTATGTACCGTGGTCGATATCCAGCAAGGCACCCTGTGCCCCTTCGAACATCACACTGTCACCACGCTGGTGGTACTGGTGTAATAACTCGGTAACGTCCGCTACCATGGGTTTGATCTCTTCACCCATGGCCAGTGACTCTTCCAGCACCTTGTTGAAGTCTATAGTGTCGGTTTTGTAAAAGTGCTCAAGATTAAAGTTGTGGTATTCCAGCACTTCAGCCAGCTTGGCGGCAAAACGCTCAGGATTAAACAGGTCACTGATACGCAGGCCACGGCGGGCAACCTTATCTTCATAGGCCGGACCGATACCACGGCCGGTGGTACCAATGGCCTTGCTACCGCGTTTCTTTTCACGGGTCTGATCCAGGGCAATGTGATAGGGCAAGATCAGAGGACAGGCATCACTGATACGCAGGCGCTCTCGGGCGGGCACTCCCTTGTCTTCCAGCATGCGAATTTCTTCCAGCAGTGCATCCGGGCAAACCACCACACCGTTACCGATCAAGCACTGCACATTTTCACGCAAAATACCCGATGGAATCAGATGCAGTACGGTCTTTTTGCCATCGATAACCAGCGTGTGTCCAGCATTGTGGCCACCCTGAAAACGCGCCACAGCCTGCGCCTGATCGGTGAGCAGGTCGACTACCTTGCCCTTGCCTTCGTCACCCCACTGGGTACCAATGACAATAATATTCTTACCCATGATATTGCTTCTCTAAAATCAAAAATGAAAAAGGTTTTAAAATAAACTTCAGCTCTAGCAGTCGACCAACTGCCACTTACCCCTGGAGACAACCAGTTCGCGGTTACAGCCCATTTCAGCCGCCCCACCCTGTTGACCGGGCAATGCTCGCACCACTCGTTCCCCCTGTGCACGCAGCTCGCCAATTTTGGACTCCAGCGCCGAATTTGCATCGGCAGGGGCAAAGACACCTCCGACTGATACTGCTGGGCTTGGGGTTACATTCAATAAGGTCTTAAGATCAGTACTGAAACCGGTGGCGGGACGTGCCCGACCAAAGACTTCACCGATATCATCATATCGACCACCCACCGCCAGCGCCTGACCCTGGCCTGGGACAAAAGCAGCAAAGACCACACCGGTGTGGTAGTGATAACCACGCAATTCAGCCAGGTCACAATGGAAGCTAACCTGGGGCAGTTGTTCTCGCACAGCCACCGCCAGTTGCTGCAGATGCGCCAGTGCTGTCGTAACCCCGCTGGTCGCTGCCGCCAAAGATATTTGTGCCTCACCCAATACTTCTTCTCCTCCATTGAGATCCGCGAGGCTATTAAGCATGCCACGAAGCTCAGCCGAAATATCCAGCTCAGCCAGGTAGTCACTGATTTCGGGTTTGGCCTTGCGCTGCAGGGCATCAAACAACCAGGCCTCCTGAGCCTCGCTGAGTTCCGCCTGTCTGGCCAGACCGCGAAAGATACCTACGTGCCCCAAATCCAGGTGGATATTTTCCACTCCGGCGATGGTTAAGGTCTCGATCATCAGACGCAGTACTTCCAGATCACTCTCAATACCTGCATGGCCGTAGAGCTCCAGGCCCATCTGCAATGGGCTGCGTGTTCCACCCAGGGTTTCAGGGCGAGTGTGCAATACGGTACCGAGATAACACAGGCGACTGGGGACATCACGTTTGAGGTGATGAGCATCAATACGCGCCACCTGTGGCGTCATATCAGCACGCACACCCATCAGGCGTCCGGTGAGTTGATCGGTTAATTTGAAAGTTTGCAAATCCAGGTCATTCCCGGTGCCGGTGAGCAGTGAGTCCAGATATTCAATGAGGGGTGGCATCACCAGTTCATAGCCCCAGCTGTGATACATATCCAGCAATCGGCAACGTAAAGATTCCAGCCGGGCCGCTTCCGGTGGCAATAACTCTTCAATACCCTCAGGCAATAACCAGCGATCGTTTTCTAACATGGGGTTAATCCAGATCAGTTTTTCAGTAGATAAAGTAGCATAGCGCCAATCACCATGCTAATCAGGCCAGAAATACGCAGGGAACGTTCATCCATTTGCAACATTGTCGCCATATAACGACGAAATGTTTTTGGTGACAATGCGGGTAACAGACCTTCAATAACCAGCAATAGGGCCAACGCTATCCAAAGTTCGTTCATTTCATATTCCACAAAAAAACACCGGACGGTTTCAGCCGCCCGGTGTCATATTATTGCATTAGCGTGAGGCTTTACCCGATGCTTCGTTGAAGTATTTGAAGAACTCCGAGCTTGGGTCTAGCACCAATACGTCTTCCTGTTTGTTGAAGACTTTTTTGTAGGCATCCAGACTACGGTACATGGCGTAAAACTCAGGGTTCTTGCCGAAGGCCCTGGCGTAAATATCCGATGACTTACCATCACCCTCACCACGAAGACGCTCGGAGTCACGATAGGCCTCTGCCAGAATAATGGTACGCTGACGATCGGCATCGGCCTGGATACGCTCAGCGGCCTCCTCACCACGGGAACGCAAATCCTTGGCAACCTGTTTACGCTCAGAAGCCATACGATCATACACCGAAGGTAATACGGTATCCGGCCATTCGATACGCTTGATACGCACATCCACGATTTCAATACCAAACTCTTTAGTCTGTTTGCCTACGTTTTTGGTAATGACATTCATGATTTGTGAACGCTCACCGGAAATGGCTTCCTGCACGGTGCGCTTGTTGAACTCACTACGCAACGCATCATTAATGATCTGCGACAAACGCATACGCGCCTGACGCTCGTCACCAGCCATGGACTTGTAGTAAGACGTCACATCAGAGATACGCCATTTCAGGAAGGCATCAACAATGATGTTTTTCTTTTCCAGAGTCAGATAACGGGCAGGCTCTGCATCCATGGTCAAAATACGACCATTAAACTTGCGTACGTTATTCACAAAGGGAATCTGGAAATAAAGGCCTGGCTCATAGTCAGCCTGAACAAATTCACCCAACTGGAATTTAATCGCCAATTCACGCTCATCAACGATGAATACCGATTTGGACAAGATGCCAAGTGCAATGGCACCAACAATCAGGAACATAGTCATTTTATGGCTCATTATCTTACCTCCCTGCGACGCTGATTATCTCGCGGACGATTAGAGGATGAACCGCTCTGCAGTGATTCATTACTTGTAGATACGGAACTTACGTTATCTCTTTGCATCAATTTATCCAGGGGCAGATAAAGCAGGTTATTACCACCTTCGGTATCAATCACCACCTTGCTACTTTGTGTCAGCACAGACTCCATAGAATCCAGGTATAGACGTTTACGGGTTACTTCCGGGGCCTTGCGATACTCAGCCAGTACCGCCAGGAAACGGCTGGTCTCACCTTCAGCCTGAGCAATCACCTGCTCCTTATAGGCATTGGCTTCTTCCAGCAATCGGGCGGAAGCACCGCGGGCTCTTGGCAACACATCGTTGGCATAGGCCTTGGCCTCATTCTCGATGCGCTGATTATCCTCACGGGCCTTGATGGCATCGGCAAATGCATTCTGCACCTGTTCCGGTGGCTGGGCATCCTGGATATTGACACTGCTGACATTGATACCCGTCGTATAACGCTCCAGAGTCGCCTGTAATTGAACCTTGGCGCGACCAATCACTTCATCAAGACCACCGGTCATGATGAAATCCATCTTGGTTTTACCGACAATTTCACGCATGGAACTTTCAGCCACTTGATGCAGGGTCTGCTCCGGATCATGCACATTGAATAGATAATCACGGGCATTGCCTATCTGATACTGCACTACATAACGGATGCTGATGACATTCTCATCTTCCGTCAGCATCAGGCTGTCACTGGTGCGAGTACCCAATTCAACGGTGCGCACACTTTCCACATTCACTACTTCTACGGTCTGGATAAGACGGGGATACCAGTGTAAACCGGGCATGGTGGTGTCATTGTATTTACCAAACTGCAAGACCACGCCACGATTACCTTCGTCGATGATGTATAAGCCCGAGGCTGCCCACAGCACCGCCATGACAACACCAATCAGTCCCAGACCAATGCCCAGACCTTCGGTGCCACCGCCGCCAGTGCCATTACTACCTTTTTTTCCGCCGCCAAAAATACCTGTCAGCTTTTCCTGTAGTTTGCGAACGACTTCATCGAGATCAGGTGGACCCTGCTCATCTTTGCGGCCGCTGCCCCAGGGGTCCTTACCCCCGGAATTTCCCGGTTCATTCCAGGCCATGTGTGACTCCTGATTTCATTAGTTATAAATTGATTATTCGGTTGTTGGTAATACACAAGATTTCAACAAGAGGCCGATCTTAACGGTCAGGCTTACTGGCTGCAAGGCAGATTATGTAATTAGGCACTTTCAAGCCAGGATGTAAACTCAGGCTGTTTGCGCAAATGGTCGAAATTTTGCTGCTTGATCTCCACATCCAGCAGCCAGTCACCGCTGCTATCGATATGCTCGGAACGCACCGTTCCCATCTCATATAACTGGGCACGCAATCGACCCGCCGCCGGTGGCAGACGCAACTCCCGATGGATGGTATCACTGTGCACCATCTCGGCAATGGCCTTCAGTAACAACTCGAGGCCCTCCCCGCTTACCGCTGACACATAGGCGCGGCGTACCCGCCCCGACTCATCCCGTTCGAGTCTCGGCTCTGCCATTTCTACGCAATCTATCTTGTTATAGACCTCGATCTGCGGGATTTCATGAGCGTCAATTTCACGAAGTACCTCATTTACCTGCTCGATTTTATCCTGCCGCTCCGGATCGCTTGCATCAATTACATGCAACAACAGGTCGGCGTCCTCGGTTTCCTGCAAGGTGGAACGAAAGGCCGCGATCAAATCATGGGGGAGATGACGAATAAAACCCACCGTATCCGCCAGTATCATGGGATATCCTCCCGGCAACTCAACCCGACGCAGGGTAGGGTCCAGGGTGGCAAACAGTTGATCCGCTGCCAGCACATGGGCATCGGTTAAGTGATTAAACAGTGTGGATTTGCCTGCATTGGTATAACCCACCAGAGAAACCGTCGGTAGATCGGCCCGGCGGCGGCTCTTTCGACTCTGTTCCCGCTGTCCCTGAACCTTTTCAAGCCGCTTATTCAATTGTTTGATACGTAAACCAATCATGCGGCGATCCGATTCCAGCTGGGTTTCACCGGGACCACGCAAGCCGATACCACCTTTCTGTCGCTCCAGATGAGTCCAGCCTCGAATCAGGCGGGTCGACAGGTGCTTGAGCTGGGCCAGTTCTACCTGAAGCTTACCTTCGTGGGAACGGGCGCGTTGGGCAAAGATATCCAGAATGAGGCCGGTACGATCCAGTACTCCACACTTTAACAGCCCCTCCAGGTTGCGCTCCTGGGTCGGGCTCAAGGCATGATTAAACAGCACCACCTCGGCCTCTGATTCCTCCACCTGTTGGCGGATCTCCTCGGCCTTGCCAGTACCGACAAAGAATTTTGGTTCGGGGGTTTGACGGGATCCAGAGACCACAGCAACGGCCTCTGCTCCAGCAGAGGCCACCAGTTCCTTGAACTCACCCAGGTCTTCCCGTTCACTTTCCTGCCTTAAATCAAGGTGTACCAGAACGGCACGTTCACCGCTCTTCGGACGTTCAAACAATAGCGTATCTCTTGATAAGGGGAAGTTTATCCAGACTCAGCTTCACTCAGAAACTATTTCCGGGAGTGGGTTCTTGGTCATCATCATC
>DAOWII010000094.1 GCA_030640985.1 Chromatiales bacterium | reverse complement strand
CTTTGGATTAAGTGGGGATAAATGGCGCCCCGAAGAGGATTCGAACCTCTGACCTTCCCCTTAGGAGGGGGACGCTCTATCCAGCTGAGCTATCGGGGCGGGGTTTCAGGAGAGTTATTTTTATTGGTGAAGGTTTGGTGAACCTGCCAAAGGTACATTTTCCTCAGTTGCCGCTCTGCAAGAAGATGGCAACTGGGTGCGTATTCTACCAACCCGCTCCCTTCCTCTCTACCTTTATATACTGAGTCCCGATAAAATCTGCCACATTGCTTCAGGTGTTGATAAGATGGGATAAATCTATGCATCTTTACCATTATTGTTTCCTTGTAAGGGGAAGTGAGTTTTTAGATAAGCATCAAGGCAACAACAATATTTACCTATGTGGCGGTTACCGCAACAACCCATGGACAGAAAGGGGGACTACAGTATGACAAACGTATTACAAAAGAGACCATTGATAAACATCGGCATTAACGTTAATTAATACCTAAGATTTATTCATCGATGAATCCTTATCAATACCAATGATGTCCCACTTAATCCCGTGGCCTTTCGAACCCAACACATCAATACTGGGCAGCAACGATGTTCATGTATGGTGTGCATCACTGGACCTTAAGCCATCGCAACTTGAGTCACTGTATGAAACCCTGGCAGAAGATGAACGAGCAAGGGCAAGACGATATCACGCTCAAAAAGATAGAGATCATTTTATTGTCGCCAGAGGTCGCCTGAGAGAAATTCTCAGCCGATATTTAAAAATATCAGCCAATAAAATACATTTTTGTTACGGCGCTTACGGAAAGCCTGCACTTGCCTCGTCCACTGATAGGCAACCACTCCATTTCAACATATCTCACTCCCATGGCATGGCGCTATATGCCATAAGCCTGGACCGGGAGGTTGGTATTGACCTGGAAAGAGTCCGTCCAGGTGTAATGAAAGAAAATATAGCCCAACTTTTTTTTTCACCCTATGAGGTTGAGAAACTTCGCAGCTTACCCGATGACTTACAGCAAAAGGCTTTTTTTAACTGTTGGAGCCGAAAGGAAGCCTATATAAAAGCAAGGGGTGAAGGTCTCCACATAAAACTAGACAGCTTTGATGTATCTCTTTGCCCAGGAGAGCCGCCAACACTGCTCCGAAGCAGCGCTGGCCCTGATGAGTCCTCTCGCTGGTCACTTTATGACCTGAACCCTGGAAAAGACTATGCAGCAGCTATTGCAGTGGAAGGCCATGACATACGTATTAAATGTTGGCAATGGGGTGAAACGCCGACTGGATGAATATATTTCACCCTCTAAAACATCCGATATACAGATAAAAAAGATTGGAAATAGTAAAAAAATTCCGCTAAAAATCTGGCTGAATAGTTCAGCCTTCGGCGTGTGATTGAATATTTTTATAGCGGATCATCTTTCGCTCCAACTGTGCGACGACAGTCGCTATCTCGTGACGAGAACTACGGTTGAGTCCAGTGAAGCGGGCTCTTAACAAGAGTTTATTTTGAACCCCATTATATTTGGCGTCACGAACTTCGACAGCACATATCATCGATTCATGATCAGGTAGCTGGATAGAACACTGCGGAATAAGTGTTAATTGTGGTAACACAGGTGTTGTCGGCGCCAACCATATACTGATTCCAGTTGTAGAAATATCATGCAAGGTGCTATTACATATTCCAATATCTTTCTGCTCGATGATCACAGAAATATCACAAAACTGATCAATAGGTACACGGTAGGCATTTCTCCGCTGCAAGTGGTCAATAATGTCAGGAAAAACAAGACGGTAAAAAGGGTAGCCATCACTTTCCCCTACCTCCTCAACTGAGGTCTGAAAACCAAGAACCGCCCCATCCAGTCGCGCTAATACCTTGAGTAAAGTGCCGGAATTTACGACAGGTGCACCTCCGTCAGGTGTATCCAAACCATCCAGTTTCAATACGCCATGTACTACATCACATTCCATGAATGTAGTGATGTAAGTCTGATCAGAACCAGATTCGGGAAAAGAAATGGTGATAAAATGATGACTGCGTATCAGACGTTCGAGAAGCTCTAAGCGCCTGACTCTTGAGCTGACATGCTCAACCTGCTGCTCATAAGTCGGCAATGAGTTGTTTAGCTTTTGGGATTGTGGATTCGCCATGCCGATACCACATGGCCTCCATTATTATACCGGTTCGTAGTGCCACAACAATAAACCCGCATCCATATAGCCATTACGCCTCCGCTAGTGCCCTCGCATCTAGCGGGGACTCAGAAGCACCTTTTTGATTATATAGCTCGTTTTGTGGCACCTGTCTCCCTGTGAGTATGGCAAGTGCCTGGGTTGCATTGCGTTGCTTGCCCTCAATAATCATACCGTTGAGCTGATTCTGCTGCTGGCACTCGAATAATTTCTCATGCATCTGCTCCCACTCATCGAGCATAACCTCTCGCAAGCTCTTCTCCATACTCGAAAGGAAATCTTCCAGCCCCGCCTTATCAGCAGTGGCACCTGTTTGTTGTAATAATTGAGCCGTCTGCTGAGAAAACTGTTCCAGCTGAATAATGAGTTGCTGTTTATCCCTGGCCAGAGATTCAAGTGCCTCAACCCTACGTGACTTAAGGTGCTCATATTCCTGAGTCAGGATATCCTGCAAGCAATCAAGACAGTCAACCTCCTGCCGCATTTGCTCACGTAATTGATGGTGTGTAGATAACAACATCTGACTAGCGATTCAGCTCACCTTCAAACTCCAGAATCTTGACTGCAATTTTCTCCGGATCCACGTCAAAAGACCCCTCTGCAATACTTTTCTGAATATCCTCAACACGCTGGGCATCAACCACCGGAAGTGTCGCCAGGGTATTCTCCAGTTCACGGAGACGGGCAGCAGTATCCGTCAGGCTGACGGTGTCAACCGATGATGGACGCCCCGTTTCCTGTTGTTCAACTGTGGGCTCACTCCGTGCAACCTCAACCTGAGAGTCCTCGGTCGCGCGCTGGGGCTGGTTAGTTGAGTTACCCGTTATGTTATTAACTGTCATAATTTTATCCTCTCAACGGGATATCGGCCTTAGTAACAAAAACTTTAGGCCTGATTTACATCTGAACAGCAACCAGGCCGGCCCCAACAACCTCCGCCGAAATTTCACGTTTTGAACCAAGGTTCCTTACCCGAATGATCGCGCCCTTTGCTCCGTCCTGCAAGGCTTGTCCCTGCATTCTTACCTCAAAACTGCCGTTCTTGGCCTGAATGAACACCCGATCCCCTCGGTTAACTATCTTTGGCGGGGCAACCAGGCCGGGGCTAATAACAGCACCCAAACGTACAGGACGCCTCAAAGACATCCCCACAACCTCTTTATAATCATGTATATAGCCTGTGCCCAGACGTGACAGGTCCATTTCTCTTAACTCCATATCCTCTGCTGCCAGGATCCCTCCTCTTCTCAGAGTACGCGCAGCAACCAACACTGGGGCATAGGCTTTCACATCAGCCTGCACATAAAGCATCCAGGGTTTCGGGGTAGAACAACGAACGCCTACGGTGACACTACCCATAATGCGCTCACCACTCTGTAAATGTACCGCCAAAGGGCTTGTACACGCCACCAGGCGTAGACGTGGATCCAGGCGGTTACTCTGGATACTTATCCGGGATTTGCCGTTTCCAGCCCCAAGCTGTTCTGATAAGTAAGCCTCCACAGTCCCTCTGATGACATCAAGTGACTGGAAATCCTGGGCCTGAGCCATAGACCCAATTAAAAACAGTAAACCCGTAAAAACCATTTTCCCCGGAAAATCCATGAGTTACCTCTGTTCATATACAAGTTGGCTAAGCAAATGATTCATAACATATTCCTAATAAATTCAGTCACCTGATGAATAATCGTCAATTTTTTGTCCATGCCAGGCAATTAAAACATTGCCATCCTCTTCCACAAGCTTGTAAGCAGCAGTACTTGCCAAGCATCTGTTTTAAAAGGAAATGTCCAAATTCAAATAATAACTAAACAACATGGCGTTCTTCGTAAACACAGCTATATTCTTATAGCGTGTAGGCAAATAATCTGTCGCAGATAGGCTTTCAACTATTTATCAAGCAAAGTTCATGCCGACATCAAGTGCCGGAAATGAAAATACTGGACGTGTGTAAAGACATACAAATGGAGTGAACAATGGCTGGCGTACTCGATACAGTAAATCAACGAACACAAATGGCCGGGGAAAACAGACTGGAGCTTTTGCTGTTTTCATTGCAGGGAAAACAACGCTACGGCATTAATGTATTTAAGGTACAGGAAGTTATTCAGTGCCCGCCCCTCACACAAGTACCTCACTCACATCCTGTGGTTAAAGGGGTCAGCAACATGCGTGACAAAACAATCACCATTATTGACCTTGCAAAAGCCATTGGGCAGCCTTCTAACGATGACATGTCGGATGCCTATGTAATAATTACCGAATACAACCGTCGTACACAAGGATTCCTGGTGCATGCCGTCGAGCGCATTATCAATATGAAATGGGCAGATATTCAACCTCCACCCAAGGGTACAGGTAATAATTACATGACTGCGGTAACCAAAGTTGATGATAATCTTGTTGAAATCATTGATGTTGAAAAGGTAATGGCCGAAGTAATGGAGGTTAACAATGAAGTAGCCGATGATATCGCCGAGAGAAGAAAAAATAGGGAAGAGGCCTACCTTCCAATCCTCGTTGTTGATGACTCAAGTGTTGCCAGAAACCAGATTAAGCGAACCCTCGACCAACTGAATATCGGATCTTACCTGGCAAAGGACGGTAGACAAGCATTGGAAATGCTGAAAGGCTGGGCTGATGAAGGAAAGGGAATCGACACGGTCATTAGCATGATTATATCCGACGTTGAAATGCCTGAAATGGATGGCTATACCCTGACAACCTCCATCCGTAGTGATGAACGGCTGAAAAATGCTTATATTGTTCTGCATACATCTTTAAGCGGCGTATTCAATAATGCATTGGTGGAAAAGGTTGGTGCAAACAAGTTTATTGCTAAATTCGACCCTAACGAATTGGCTGAAGTAGTACTGGGATACCTTGAACCATCGAACAACGAATAATCACAATAACCAAACATAACCGGATGATAGTACATGGAAGTTCAATATAGCCATTACCAGCGACACCCAGCTTTTTACTTTGCTGCTATAATATCGCACAACATTCAGATTTTCAGCCCTGAATTTCACTCACCGACTA
Organism: Chromatiales bacterium; assembly: GCA_030640985.1. GTDB lineage: Bacteria > Pseudomonadota > Gammaproteobacteria > Thiohalomonadales > Thiohalomonadaceae > DAOWII01. Next base: position 21,192 of record DAOWII010000094.1, on the reverse strand, counting down.
CCGCTCTCAATACATGGATCGTAAATAGATAATTACCGTGCAGATATCCACACAAGAATATGATGCATTCCGTGATTTCCTTGAAAAGGCTTGCGGAATAGTGCTCGGTGATAACAAGCATTATCTTGTTATTAGTAGACTCAATCGTATTGTTAGCGAGTTTGGCATCGCCTCATTCAGTGAGGTGATGAAACAATTGAGCAATAACACCCACCTGAAAGCAAAAATTGTAGATGCAATGACTACCAATGAAACCCAGTGGTTTCGTGACACATATCCGTTTGAAATAATGAAAAACACCATTCTTCCAGAATTCTCAAAAAAGAAACTTCAGGAAATACGCATATGGTCATCGGCATCCTCTACAGGGCAAGAAACATATTCGATCAGCATGACCATTAGTGAATTTATGATGGCAAACCCTGGTGCTTTAACAAATACAACTAAAATACTTGGTACGGATATATCGTCAACGGTACTGAATGAAGCTTCCGCGGGAAAATACGATGAGCTTTCATTAGGTCGGGGCTTATCTGATGACAGAAAAAATAGATTCTTCATCCAGAAGGAACATCACTGGGAAGTTCGCCCGGAAGTCAAAAATCGAACGTCATTTCAAGAATTGAACTTAATGAATAACTACACACTACTAGGTAGGTTCGATATTATTTTTTGTCGAAATGTCCTTATCTATTTCTCCTCAGAAATGAAAAGCAACATCCTGAATCGAATGGCTCAAGTACTAAAACCTGGAGGTTACCTGTTTCTTGGCGGTTCAGAAACACCCAGCAACTATACTGATGTCTTTGCCATGATTAGAACCCCCTTCGGTGTGCTTTACCAGCTCAAGGAAGGGGTTTCAAAGAGTGCATTTTAACATCCGGAATTAGAGTTCCTGATCTATATCAACACCCGCAGGTTTATTTATTCTCCGCACTACTAATTAAATACAACACTAGTCGTTTAGCTTCAACAGACCTTACCACCATTTTCTACCAGCTCATCAGGCAGTTTGTAGAACCACATCTGATAAATTGATACAACCCACTGAATCGCAAAGGACAAACCCATTAAGAGGCCACTAAACATCACCATCCAGGCAAAACCACTATAGGCCTTGGTCAGATACCACGAAGCGATATCCAGCAGAATAGATAGAAAGGGAACAACAATAAGAGTTCGCTTCAGCCAAAGTGGTCGCATATAGGCATGAACAAAAATATAACTGACCACAAAAAAGATAAATGTAAGGCCAAACAGGTGGATATGTGAAACTCGGATAAGGGTAAATATATCCATGCCCTCATCCATGCTTACTGTTTCCATTACACTACTGTAACCCCTCAAGTCAGGGATGTGTGGGTTCCTGCCGCCATGACAACTCACGCAGCGTTTCTCAAAAATAGGGGCCACTACTTTCTCATACCCCGCCTCATCTGCCCCCTGGTGAATCCAGGACAGGATGTCCTCCCCCTGCTCTTCTGACAGCATTCTAGCCATTGGCCCATTAATGGCTGATTCAAGTACCGTCCCCCCACTGGAACCACTATAGGCAATGATCAGATCATCGACAGACAGGGCGGGGTCTCCATCACGGCCTGCATGGGAAGTGAAGATATAGATCATTGCAAATAAATAACCAACCCCCAGTACGATTAGCGTTGAGGTATATAATAATCTCAACCCCATGGGGTACAGTAAGAAATGGCCACAGTGCTGCTCATTCATGTTCTTGTTCACGCTTATTACTCCTTATATGTGCTGATATACAGAAAACTGCTACTTGTACGGTTATAGAACGAATAGACCACTACCATGATAAATGCTATTGTCTATGGCGATTTAGGACTGGACGCAACACTGGCATCGTGTAATATACTTACCAACAAGGTTTCGATTCTGCCGTTCCCGAACGGTATAAGTACCAACAATATAATACTCTCAATTTAGAGATAACAAACAGAAAATTGCTCATTTTTTAGGGAGGACAGTATGCCATTAAAGAGCTCAACAAAATTCCACCTCTTTCTGATGCTGGTTACAGCGGCGTTTTTAGGAGGATGTACCGGTGATAAAGCAGTCAGTTATGCGCAAGATATCCAGCCCGTACTCAAGAAACACTGCTTTGAATGCCACACCCAGGGCGGCGATGGCCTCAAGGCCAGCGGCCTGGACATGAGCTCTTATGCAGGCCTGATGAAGGGCACCAAGTTTGGACCAGTAATAAAAGCCGGAGATGGTCTATCCAGCACCCTGGTAATTCTGGTTGAAGGACGTGCAGACTCTTCCATCAAAATGCCCCATGGTAAGAGCAATTTTCTCTCTAACGATGAAACAGCCCTAATCAGAAACTGGATCGACCAGGGCGCCAAAAACAACTAGGCGCTCATCCATCAAGGCATACCAGCGACAATGGTCACTGGTATGCCTTTTTATAGTTCTTCCAATGCCTCCCAACGCTGATAAGCAGATTTCAGCTCATCCTCAATAGCTTCCAACCTGGTCGTAATCACTGAAATTTCTCCACCATCTGTCTGATATAACTCGGGATCAGCAAGATTTTTCTGCAATAAAGCTTGCTCACTTTCCAGCGCTTCAATCTGAAGAGGCAACTCTTCCAGTGCTCGTTGTTCCTTGTAACTAAGTTTGCGGGACTTGATCTCACTGCCTTTAGTGGCATCAGCAACAGTTTGTCCTTCGTTACTTTTATCAGTCTTACTCGCTACAGGCGATAGACGACGTTGACGCACCCAATCCTCATAACCCCCTACATATTCATTCACCTGTGCGTCACCTTCAAACACCAGGGTGCTGGTAACCACATTATCCAGGAATTCACGGTCATGGCTGACAAGTAACAAGGTCCCCTGATATTCCATTAACAACTCTTCGAGCAGTTCAAGGGTTTCTACATCGAGATCATTGGTCGGCTCATCCATCACCAATAAATTTGCTGGACGTGTAAACAGACGAGCCAGCAACAATCGATTTCGCTCTCCTCCAGAGAGGGATTTTACCGGAGATCGCACTCGCTCAGGGGGAAACAGGAAGTCCTGAAGATAACTGATCACATGCCGCTCATGACCATTAATATTAACGGTCTCTTTTCCCTGATTAAGATTCTCGAGTACTGTTTTCTCGGGGTCAAGCTGGGCCCGCTGCTGGTCAAAATAGGCGACTTCCAGCTTGGTACCAAGCTGGACGGTACCACTGTCCGGCGACAACTCTCCCAGCAATATCTTTAGCAGAGTACTTTTACCCGAGCCATTGGGGCCGATAATGCCGACACGATCGCCCCGCATGATACGGGTTGAAAAACCCTCAATTAATGGATTCCCTTCATAGCTAAAACCTGCATTTTCAACTTCGACCACAAGTTTTCCTGAGCGCTCGCCCTGCCCCAGTTGCATTTTAACCTTACCCTGAACTTCCCGGCGCTGGTTACGCTCATCTCTAAGTGCCTTAAGTGCCCTTACCCGACCTTCATTACGGGTTCGTCGCGCTTTGATACCCTGTCGAATCCAGACCTCTTCCTGAGCCAATTTCTTGTCAAACAGAGCATTGTGTTCAGCCTCAATTTCAAGCTGCTCTGCCTTTCGCCTCAAGAATTCATCATAATTTCCTGGCCAGGAACTCAACTTCCCTCGATCAAGTTCAATGACACGAGTTGCCAGCTGGCGAACAAACGTACGGTCATGAGAAATGAATAACACAGCGCCCTTAAAGCTTTTCAGAAAGCCCTCCAACCAGGAAATTGCTTCAATATCGAGATGATTGGTGGGTTCATCCAACAACAACAGATCGGGCTCAGTGACTAACGCCTGCCCCAACATTACCCGCCGACGCAGACCACCCGATAACTCATCCATATGCTTGTCTGCGGGGAGATTTAACAGAGAGATAATGGTCTCAACCCGCTGTTCCAGAGACCAACCATCTTTTGCCTCCAACTTTTGTTGTAAATCTGCCAGGCGGTTGAGTGCAGCCTCGGTCTGGTCATGCTCAAGGCTCACTATTGCGTGGTGATAGTCCGCAAGTAACCCACCCAGTTCACCCAGACCATCGGCCACCACATCAAATACCACTTTTTTCTCATTACCCGGAACCTCTTGAGCCAGATGGGCAATTTGATAACCTGCTTGCAGACGTATATCACCCTCATCCTGATGGGCTTCTCCTGTCAGCAACCGAAACAGGCTGGACTTACCGGCCCCGTTACGGCCCAGCAAGCAGAGTCGTTCACCTGGCTCAATGCTGAGATCGACCCCGTCCAGCAAAGGCACATGACCGTAACTGAGAGAAACCTTGTCCAGGCTAATAACTGGCATAAAATATTTTCGTCCAATAGAGAATAGGCGGGAAATGATACACGCCTATAGCAGCTAAGCCGATAAAAATTTGTGTATATTTTTCAAGTTTGCCCAAGTAGATAAGTTATAGGGTGCCTGTCAGCCAATTCTAATGTTTATGCGGTAATTACTCCGCCCTATCACGGGAACCGAAACTGATACTCCAGCCCTCAGTGCCCAGTTACAATCACCACTACCCATACGCAATTTACCTGCACACAAAATATCACAGTCTCTTCCTCAACGTAGGTTAGGGAGGTGCTATAGTTAAGCTATGAGCATGACCGTATTCACAATAAATTTGATGCCCCGCAACATTAACTACTTGATAGCAATACTATTAATCCTGCCCCTGATACTTTCTTGCAGTCACCAATCAAGTGTACTCGAACAGGTGCTTGAATCCGGTGAACTCACCGTTTTGACCCGTAATGCCGCCACCACCTATTACGAGGGTGCCGATGGAAAGCCCACCGGCATGGAATACGATCTATTTAAGGGGTTTAGCGACAAACTCGGGGTAAAACTCAAGGTTATCACCACTGCGAATGTCACTGAGATACTGGAGCAATTGGCTGATGGTGAAGCACATTTTGCTGCAGCGGGTCTGACCATTACCCGGGCACGGGAAACCTGGGTACATTTTACCCAGCCCTATCAGGAGATCACCCAACAACTAGTCTTTCGCCTGGGCAATGCCAAGCCTAAAGACCTTGAACAGCTAGATGGCCGCCTTGAAATCCTCGCCAATAGCAGTCATGCCGAAAACCTGCGCACTCTCAAGCAGAAATACCCCAATCTTTCATGGGTTGAAAATGATGAGGATGAAAGTGAAGAATTACTCACCTCCGTGGCAGAGCGTGTTATCGACTACACTATCGCCGACTCCAATGAAGTAGCCCTCAATCAGCGCTACTACCCTGAACTGAAGGTTGCTTTCGACGTAACCAAACCGGAATATCTCGCCTGGGCATTCCCGAAAAGCCAGGATACTAGCCTCTATCAGGCGGCCGTAGAGTATTTCCAGGATCTAAAAATCACAGGTCGTATGGACCAAATAATTGAACGACACTATGGCCATTTGGGTGAGTTCGATTATGTTGGCACTCGCATATTCATACGTCACATCAAAGAACGCCTGCCTAATTATCGGGATCTTTTCCAGCAAGCAGCGGCCGACAACCAAATGGACTGGCGGCTTCTTGCCGCTATGGCCTACCAGGAATCCCACTGGAATCCCTCTGCGGTCTCCCCCACGGGAGTACGCGGCATGATGATGCTAACTAAAACAACAGCCCATGAGTTGGGTGTCAAAGAACGTAGTGATGCCACTGAAAGCATCAATGGGGGGGCTCGTTACATAAAAAAATTACTGGACAGGGTCCCAGAGGAAATCACATCACCCGACCGCATCTGGATGGGCGTAGCAGCCTACAACTTTGGCTACGGCCACCTGAGCGATGCACGCCACATTACCCGCATGCGCAAAGGCGATCCCAATTACTGGCTTGACGTCAAAGAGAGCTTGCCCCTATTGCGTAAACGAGCCTGGTATCAGAAAACAAAGCATGGTTATGCCCGTGGTAACGAGGCGGCCCGCTATGTAGAAAATATTCGCCAGTATTACGACATACTGGTATGGATCACTGAACAGGAGAAGCCCCCTACCCCGCCAGGGCTACAGGCACTTAACATCGTAATTCCTGCTTTGTAGTCGCTAACATGGCGGAATAAAAAAAGCCCCCTTACCCATCAGGGTAAAGGAGCTTTCATATTAAACGAACTTCTGATTAGGTGTTTATTTGATAACCTGATCAATCACCAGCTCAACCAATTTACCGCTCCCCACCTTACCTGATTGTTCACCTTGTAAATCGCCGGGCACTGATGTGGCATTACCTGATTTAGAAACTCGTGCCATCAGGCCAACCTGATCAAACATAGACAGTTTACGGTTTGGCATCATGGCCGAACTATCATCCAGCACAACCTTCACGGGCAAGTCTTTAACCTGCAAACGTTTGATGGCAATGGGCATGGGTGGCCCCTGCATTGCCCTGGCATAGATAAATACAGTGTCATTGGCATCAGCCATGGCTTTCAGCTTAGCGCTTAACTCAACGTACAGCTTTATATTGCCGTCGTTAGCCGACGGTGCAACTACTGCAGTCTTTGCACCAGCGACAAGTGCCTTGGCACTACCGTCAGCCTGTATTTCTTCATTGATCAGAATATTAACGACTTGTGTATCACCTACTCTGGCAACAACTTCTCCCTTTAGATCACCCGCTTCTGCTTTAGCGTTGCCTGATTTTGAAACCCGAGCCATCAAATTCACTTCGCGGAACATCGATAACTTGCGGTTCGCCATCATGGCGGCACTGTCATCCAGCATAACGTTCACCGGCAGGTCCTTAACCAGGAAACGTTTGATGGCGATAGGCATGGGAGGGCCTTCCAATGCACGAGCATACACAAATACAGCATCTTCGGAACTGACCTTGCCTTGTAGTGCTGCAGGCAATTCAACACGCAGATTAATGCGACCACTACTTGCCGAGGCGGAGGACGACGCTGTACCCAGCCCACCCTTGCCAGTGGCCTCGGCAATCGCTTCACGCACCGCTTGCTCTTCGCGACTGCCAGGTGGAATCATGCTCAATAACGGACTCCAGCGCTCCACTGCTAACCGAAAATCATCCTGCTGATAAGCAATACTGCCCGCCAGCCATAACGCCCTGGGATTCATGGGTTCGATTTCCAGTACGCGGTTCACCAACTCAGTAGCGAGGCCAGCCTTACTGCCACCTGCAGCCATGGTCAGTGCTTCAGCATACTCAGCCATCAACCCCGGATTATCTCCAATAAGTTCATAGGCTTTAGCATAGGCATCGGCGGCCTCAGAAAAACGCTCTGCCTGCATCAGACTCCTGGCTAGAATTCCCCAACCTTCAGAGTCATTGGGCTCATCCTGTAACCGCTGCTGGAGATCGGTAATCATTTTGTTCATAGCAGCGGGATTATGACCCCCAGCCTGGGCATTTTCGTTCATGAGGTCTTTGCCAATTAAATCGGCGTTACCAATAGTCAAATAGAGCCCGATGGCCAGCACAGGAACAACCAAACCCACCACAATACTCGCCCAGCGCCCATTATTTATTTCCTTTACGGCTACAGGCGCGGCTTCATCATCAGCATTAAACAGCAGATCGCGCTGCAATTCACTCACGGCTTGTTCATGCTGCTCAGCAGTCAGAACACCATTTTTAAGTTCAATACCCAGCTCACGCTGACGATCTTTAAAAATTTCGACATTCAGTTCTTCACGATTGACGCCAACCGTACGACCTTTTCCCAATAAAGGGGGGATAATAAAAGCGAACGCCAGCGCAACCATCAAGATGGCAAATATCCAGAAAACAACCATTATTTCTTCTCCTCACCACTCTTGAGCATCTCGTCCAGGTGGTGCTGTTCTTCGGTGTTAAGCACTGCGCTTTCCTTGCTGGCAGACGACAGACGGCGGACAATTTTCAATAATATAAATACTCCGCCAATCAACATGATAAAAGGCCCCAGCCACAGCAACCATGTTGTTGATTTCATGGGAGGGTCATACAAGACAAAGTCACCGTAACGCTGTACCAGGAAATCTTTGACCTCCTGATTGGATTGTCCCTTATACACCATGGCATAGACTTCATCTTTCAAATCTTTGGCCAGTCCTGCACCAGAATCCGCCAGGTTCTGGTTCTGACACACCAGACACCGCAGTTCTTCAGACAGTTTCTTATAACGCTCTGCATCTTCAGGGTTCTTGAAATCATAGGCATCAATAGCCAGTGCATTACCACCCAGGAAAAACATACCAACAGCCAATATTAGAAAAATTTGTTTCATCCTTTTTCCGCCCTGATTTGTTGAATAAGCGGCCAGATTATTTCGCTCCACGACTGCTCGCTGATCGGCCCAATTTCCTTGTAGCGAATAGTTCCTTTGCTATCGATCACAAAAGTTTCCGGCACACCATACACACCATAATCAATGCCCACCCGACCTTTTAGGTCGGAGGCACTATCAACATAGGGATTACCAAAGTAATCCAGCCATTTTTTGGCGTCCTCAACTTTATCCTTATAATTCAGTCCATAAATAGGCACCAAACCCTGACGGCTAATTTCAACCAGTAGCGGATGTTCCTGTCGACAGGCAACACACCAGCTTGCCCATACATTGAACAAAGTGACCTTGTTCTTTTGCAGCACAGCCTTGTCGATAATTTCACCTTCACGCATCAGGCTAGGTAACGAGAACTCAGGCGCGGGTTTGTCGATCAGCACCGATGGTACTTTCTGCGGATCCAGTTTGAGACCAACCCAGAACAAACCCACCATCAAGGCAAATGCAATTAGCGGAATAATAAACCGTGTTTTCATATTTTATCCTCAGGCCACAGCAGTACTGGCTTGCTCAGGAGCATCTTGTTTGATGCGCCTGGCAATACGATAACGACGATCACTGGCTGCCAGGATGCCACCAATACCCATCATGAAGCCACCCAACCAGAGCCAGAAAATATACGGTTTGTAATAAAGGCGTACCGCCCAGGAACCATCACCCAGCGAGTCGCCAATGGCTACATAAAGATCTCGGAACAAATTGCTATCAATTCCAGCCTCAGTCATGGGCATAGTCTGTACCCGATAGGTTCGCTTCGCCGCATCCAGACTGGTCACTTCCTTACCGTCTTTGCTGATACGAATAACACCCACAGAGGCCGTGTAGTTAGGCCCTTCTTGCTGATGCACACCTTCAAAGGTAAATAGATAACCACCCAACTCTTTTTGATCGCCGGGATACATACGCAGATCCCGTTCATCACTAAAATGTGAGGTCAGGGTAATACCGATGATCACCACAGCCATTCCCAGGTGGGCTATCACCATCCCGTAATAACTACGAGGGAGATTTTTCAGTCCCTGCCAGATATTTACCTTGTTACGAACGCGATGGTACATTTCCAGGAAAGTACCCAGGACTACCCAGACTCCGATGAATGTACCCAGCACCGCCAGAGGTGCGGTTTCACCATAGAGCAGCCATGGTGCCAGAAGGGCAATAATCAGCGCGGTGATAAACACCACTCGCAGGGTACGCACCAGGTTCATAATACTGTCACCCTTCCAGCGCACCATGGGCCCCAACACCATCAGGAAAGCCAGCGGTATCATTATCGGTACAAAGACCGAATTAAAATAGGGAGGTCCTACAGAGATCTTGCCCATTTCCAGGGCATCGATAAGCAAAGGATACAGGGTGCCCAATAACACACTGATACAGGCAACCACCAGCAGGATATTATTAGCCAGTAAAATGGTCTCCCGTGAGAACAACTCAAAGGTACCGGTACTCTTCACCTGCGGCGCACGCCAGGCATAGATCATCAGTGAGCCACCCACCACTACGGCGAGGAAGCCCAGAATAAATACACCCCGGGTTGGATCAGTGGCAAAGGCGTGAACCGAGGTCAAAACCCCTGAACGCACCAGGAAGGTGCCCAGTAGACTCAGGGAGAAGCAGAAGATCGCCAGCAATACGGTCCAGCTCTTGAACACGCTGCGCTTCTCCGCCACTGCCAGGGAATGGATCAACGCGGTACCCATTAGCCACGGCATGAAGGAGGCATTTTCTACGGGATCCCAGAACCACCAGCCGCCCCAGCCAAGCTCATAATAAGCCCACCAGCTACCCAGGACGATACCAATGGTCAGAAAGCTCCACGCAACAACTGTCCATGGTCTGGACCAGCGTGCCCAGGCACCGTCAAGACGGCCACCGATGAGCGCCGCCAGAGCAAAGGCAAAGGCAACCGAAAAGCCCACATAGCCCATATAGAGCATGGGTGGATGAATCACCAGACCGGGATCCTGCAATAGCGGATTCAGGTCACGGCCATCCATGGGAGGTACGGGTAAACGATCAAATGGATTGGAAGTAAACAGGATAAACAGCATGAAGCCAATGGCTATCAGGCCCATCACCGACAGTACACGAGCCACCATTTCCGGTGGCAGGCGATCACTGAATACGGCAACAGCCGCACCCCAACCAGTCAACATCAGCATCCACAATAGCAATGAGCCCTCATGGCCACCCCAAATCGCGGCAAAACGATATACCGCAGGCAGTGCTGAATTGGAGTTATTTGCAATATATGCAACAGAGAAATCATTGGTTTGAAAAGCATAGGCCAGCAAACCAAAAGCGATGGACACAAACAGGAACTGGGCAAGGGCAGCGGGTTTAGCCATGGCCACCCAACCGGAAATACCCTTGTGCGCCCCAATCATGGGGAAAATACCCTGTACCAATGCAATAGAGAAGGCGCTAATAAGTGCGAAATGTCCGAGTTCTGGGATCATTAATTAATACCCCTTGGCTGGCTTGCTTGAAGTGCCTGGAGCAGCAGCGTCTTCTATATTCCCGGCCTTATCCAGGGCATCCTGCACTTCAGGTGGCATATAGGTTTCATCATGCTTGGCCAGTACTTCTGATGCATTCACGTGCCCCTCTGCATTCATCCGTCCCTGGGCAATAATGCCCTGCCCTTCACGGAACAGATCCGGCAAAATCCCTTCATAATGAACAGTGACCTGCTCGGCACCATCGGTCAGTTCGAATGTCACTTTAAGATCGCCCGGGTTACGGCGCACACTGCCTTCCACCACCAGACCACCTACACGGAAAGAGGCGTCCTTAGGTACTTCACCCGCTGCAATCTGGGTCGGGTTATAGAACAAGTTGATATTCTCTTTCAGAGCGATACCCGCCAGGGTGACGGCGATACCGACACAAACGACAATAACGGTAATTAGAATAAGGCGATTACGTTGTTTAGGATTCATGATTGCTCTCGTTGCTCACGTCGGAGTCGACGTGTGATCTGTTTTATTAGTTTACGTTCCTGAAAAATAGGGGGAATAAAAGCCGTCACCATCAGTACCAGGGCCAGGCCATAGGAGACCCAGATATAAAAACCATGGCCACCCATATGGAAAAATTCATTTACGCTCATCACTACCTCCCAGCATCTCTTTCACCCACTGACTGTTTTGCTCACGTTCCAGCATCTCATTACGCGCCTTGCGCAATACCGCCACGACAAAATAAAACTTGAATGCCAATGACATCAATATCAATGAAATAAACATATCCGTGTTCATTTTAGGTTTCTCTGAGAGCGTGATTGTTGCTCCCTGGTGCAGGGTGTTCCACCACTCCACCGAGTAATAAATGATAGGAATATTAATGATGCCCACGATAGCCAGGACGCCTGCGGCACGAGCCGCCGCGTCCTTATCTTCAATGGCTGATTGCAGCGCCATGAAACCCAGATAGAGAAACAGCAGAATTAACTCAGAAGTCAGGCGTGCATCCCATACCCACCAGGCACCCCACATGGGCTTACCCCAAAGTGAACCGGTCGCCAGAGCGAGAAAGGTAAACATCGCTCCCAGCGGCGCACAGGCACGGGCTACCGCAGCGGCTGCCTTGATACGCCACACCAGCACAAACAGTGAGGCAATGGCCATGGTTATATAGATAAACATGGAGTTCCACGCCGCAGGCACATGAATATACATGATGCGTATACTCTCACCCTGCTGGTAATCAGGCGGAGAATTAAACAGGGAGTAATAGAGTCCAGACGCGAACAACACCAGGGCGCCCCAGCCACACCAGGTAATAAAAAATCCAGCCAAACCATGAAAACGTTTAGGAGATGCGAGTCTATGAAGCCAAGCTAACATAATCGTTTGTACCTATTTATCGTATTTAGTTCAGGCTGATACGTAAAGCCGCTGCAGCCGCCAATGGTGCCAGTCCTACGGAAAGCGCCAGCAATGAACCCAAAATTGCCAGTTGCCCCGTAACTTCAAACCCTCCAGCGGCATTTCCCACCGCATTAGCGGCAAAAATAAGAACAGGAATATACAGGGGTAACACCAGTAAAGACAACAACACCCCACCCCCACCGCTACGCAAACCCACCGTGAGCGCCACACCAATAGAGCCAATCAGGCTCAGGATAGGGGTGCCCAAAGCACCAGTAATCATCAGAACACCTAGTGCCTCACCGCTCATATCCAGCAATCCACCCAATACAGGGGCCAGAAGCAGCAGAGGCAGACCGGTGATGAGCCAGTGAGCCAGGGTCTTGGCCAACACCAGCAGAGAGAGTGGATGAGGGCTCAGCAATATTTGCTCCAGAGTGCCATCATCAAAATCAGAACGAAAGATACTGTCCAGGGAGAGCATCGCTGCTAACAATGCCGCTACCCAAATCACACCAGGGGCGATAGTACGCAATAGATCAGGATCGGGGTTCAGTCCCAAAGGAAACAGACTCACTACAATAGTAAAAAACACCAATGGATTGGCCAACTGGGCACGATGACGATACGCCAGGGTCAGATCCCGGCCCAACATCGCCATAAAGGCGCGGCCCAAACTAGGCTCAATGGCGGTGGTTTTAGCTATGTTAGTAACGTCATTCATTAAAATACTTATGCTCCCAGATGCAGCATTTTCACATTACAATCGCCCAGTTCCACAGCATGATGGGTGGTCAATATCACCATCCCTCCCGCCTTGGCATGGCTCATCAGCATCTCTTCCACCATGCGTCGACCGGCAATATCCAATGCAGTAAAAGGTTCATCCAGGATCCACAACCTGGCATCGGTGACCAGTAAGCGCGCCAGGGCAATACGACGACGTTGTCCGGCAGACAGGCGGCTACAGAGCTGATCTTCGTGGCCAAAAGGCAGACCGATGCGCTCCAGTACCTCTTCGATATCCACGCCCTCGCGGATCCGCCCCAGGCTCTTGACCATGGCCAGATTCTCCAGTGGAGTAAGCTCCTCCTTCACCCCAGGATAATGACCGACATAACAGAGATCCGCGTAATAGCGGTCTCTGTCATCGCGCATATTCTCACCACACCAGCGTACTACGCCTTCACTGGGCATGGTCAGGCCACAAAGGATACGCAACAGGCTGGTTTTACCCGCACCGTTATGTCCCTCAACCTGGAGGATCTGCCCCGCCTCTAAAGTGAAACTCAGATCAGTGAAGATAACGCGGTCGTTTCGGGTGAGCTCTAGCCGGTCTACCTCGAGACGGACGTGGCCGTTCGTCTTATCATTCATATTGATTACTTAATCTAGCTAAATCCCGGCTGATGGTTAATTAAAGCCTTTCAATTCTACCCGAACTGAAAGAAAAAGCCAGTCATCCGGCTCAATCAACCATAGCTAAAACCCTAATAAAATCGGGACTTTTGCAAGCATAATACTGGTTTGTCAGTGCCGTAAAAGAAAATAGTAGTGGGTCAAACTTAATTTCACGTTAAAGCTCAAGCTTTACCCCGTTTTCGCTGAAAGAATGAGCGCAACAGATCACCACACGCCTCGGCCAGCACCCCGTCATCCACAGCCAGCTGATGATTAAGGGCATCGGACTGTAACAAATCGAACACACTGCCCGCAGCGCCGGTACGCGGATCTGTTGCGCCAAACACTAATCTGCCCACACGGGCATGCACCATGGCCCCCGCACACATAGGGCACGGCTCAAGGGTGACATAAAGGGTCGTATCCAGCAGACGGTAATTGCCAATACGCTGGGCGGCATCACGCATCGCCTGGATCTCTGCATGGGCTGTCGGGTCATGTGCAGCAATAGGTCGGTTCCAGCCCTCGCCAATCAACTCGCCATCTCTAACTAATACCGCACCCACGGGTACCTCGCCTTCGGCCTCGGCCTTACGGGCCAGCTCAAGGGCTCGGTTCATCCATTTAATATCTATATCACTCGACAAGGTTTTATACCTGGGGAATAAAAAAAGGGATAAATTTATTTTCCGTGAACAACATACTCAGGATTCAACTTAAATCCGCAGGCCATGTTATTTTCGAAACAGTCGATATTAGACAAGGTCGTCTCTGCAATATTATCCAGTGCCTCTTGTGTGAAATAACCTTGATGCCCCGTGACCAGCACATTGGGGAAGGTCAGCAAGCGCTCAAACACATCATCCTGAATTATCTTATTGGAGAGATCTTCGAAAAACAGGTCACCTTCCTGCTCATATACATCTATACCCAGATAACCCACCTGACCTGTTTTCAAGCCACTAATCACCGCAGTTGTATCAATCACTCCTCCGCGGCTGGTATTAACCAACATCACCCCTTTTTTCATCTGTGCGATAGCCTCACTGTCAATCAGGTGAAATGTATCGGGGTTCAAGGGACAGTGCATCGAGATAATATCTGAACGTTGATACAACTCCGCCGGAGTAACATACTCCAGCCCCATTTCTTTGGCCCCAACATCAGGGTATGGATCATAGGCAACAATATGGCAACCAAGGCCCTGCATTATCCCGGCAAAGATACGCCCTATTCTCCCGGTGCCGATAATACCCACCGTGCATCCATGAAGATCAAACCCCAATAAACCATTGAGGGAAAAATTTCCGTCCCTGACCCGATTATAGGCACGGTGTATCCCTCTATTGAGGGACATGATCAGACCGAGAGTATGTTCTGCCACAGCATACGGTGAATAGGCGGGAACACGCATTACCGTCATGCCTATCTTGTCCGCATGGTGAAGATCAACATTATTAAAGCCAGCACAACGTAGAACAACCAACCGAGTTCCATGCTCATGCAAGACATTCAAAACAGGAATACTTAAGTCGTCATTCACAAAGGCACAGATAGCGGGATAGTCCGAGGCAAGTGCCACGGTATCTATATTCAGCCTTGCTTCCAGAAAATGGAGATCATGTTCATGCCTGGAGTTCGCTCTTGAGAACGACGCCTGGTCATAAGGTTTATTGCTAAACACTGCGACTTTCACTATTAAATCTCCTTATTAAATCAGCCAGAGTCCTTTAAGAAAGTTAGTCTGAATTAGGCGGTATGTCCAAAGGAGTCATTTCTAACCATTTGCCTTATTGTCTACTTTATTATTCCCACTCAATGGTCGCAGGAGGCTTGCTGGAAATATCATAAGTAACACGGGAGATCCCCGCCACTTCGTTGATGATGCGACGAGAGACCTCTTCCAGGAATTCATAGGGAAGGTGAGCCCAACGGGCGGTCATGAAGTCGATGGTCTCCACCGCACGCAGTGACACTACGAATTCATAGCGGCGACCATCACCAGTGACACCAACCGATTTTACTGGTAGGAATACGGTAAAGGCCTGGGAGGTTTTGTCGTACAGGTCGTGCTTACGCAACTCTTCAATAAAGATGTGATCGGCCAGCCGCAAGATATCGGCATATTCCTTTTTCACCTCGCCGAGGATACGTACGCCAAGCCCCGGCCCGGGGAAGGGGTGACGGTAGACCATCTCGTAGGGCAGCCCTAGCTCCACACCAAGCTTACGCACTTCATCCTTGAACAACTCTCGCAGGGGTTCGCACAACTTAAGCTTCATATGCTCCGGTAAGCCGCCCACATTATGGTGAGATTTAATCACATGGGCCTTGCCACTCTTGGCACCGGCAGACTCGATGACATCGGGATAAATGGTGCCCTGGGCCAGCCACCTGGCGTTACTTAGCTTGTTTGATTCTTCCTCAAATATCTCCACAAACAGATTACCGATGATCTTGCGCTTCTTCTCCGGATCGCTTTCTCCTTTCAGGGCCTTAAGGAAACGGGCTTCAGCATCCACACGAATCACTCGTACACCCATGTGCTCAGCAAAGGTGGCCATCACCTGGTCACCTTCCTGATGGCGCAGCAAGCCATTATCCACAAACACACAAGTAAGCTGTTTGCCTATGGCCTTGTGCAGCATGGCCGCAACCACCGAGGAATCCACTCCGCCGGAGAGACCCAGCAGAACCTCATCATCACCCACCTGCTCACGGATGGTTTTGATGCTCTCCTCGGCGATGTTGCCCGAATTCCACAAGGCTTCGCAGCCACAGATCTCATGGACAAAACGACTCAAAATACGCTCACCCTGATGGGTATGAGTGACTTCGGGATGGAATTGCAGACCATAAAAATGACGTGACTCATCGGCGATACCGGCAATAGGCGCACTTTCAGTGCTGGCCATGAGCTTGAAGCCTGCAGGCAATTCACCCACCCGGTCGCCGTGGCTCATCCACACATCCAGCAGGCCGTAACCTTCATCACTGGTATGGTCTTCGATATCTTTCAACAAGGCCGTGTGACCACGGGCGCGCACCTGGGCATAACCATATTCATGGTGATCGGCATTCTCTACCGAACCGCCCAGCTGTGCTGCCATGGTCTGCATGCCGTAACAAATACCCAGTACCGGCACGCCCAGCTCAAACACCAGCGCAGGGGCAACGGGTGCTTCAGTGGCCGTAGTGCTCTCTGGTCCACCGGAAAGAATCACACCTTTGGGAGCAAATTCGCGGATGGCGCTTTCCTCCATATCCCATGGGTGGAGTTCGCAATAAACCCCCGCCTCGCGTACACGACGGGCAATCAACTGGCTATACTGAGAACCAAAATCCAGGATCAGGATGCGGTCGGAATGGATATCCATGGACATGCGCTTACTCTCTTTAAAATCGGCTGGCAGAAAACCGGTTATGATCGGCGATATGGCCCCTCAGTGCAACCAAGAGCTGCAACTTAAAAGGCACAGCTCAAAGCAGTCAATAGATGCGTCGGATATCGCCCTGACAAATGATACAATGCCCAAAATGTATACGTCCGGCCAACAACTGATACGAAAACCTTGTTAGTACCAACTATAAGTAACAACTGTGAGTAACGACACCCTCTACGCTAAACCACAGCCCTATCTGGTCGATTTCAATTTCGACGAGAAAGTCACTGCAGTGTTTCCGGATATGATCCGCCGCTCGGTGCCCGGTTATGCCAATATCATTGCCATGCTCGGCCTGTTTGCAGAAGAGTATTCCCAAACCGATAGCCGACTCTATGATCTGGGCTGTTCGCTGGGGGCGGCAACGCTTTCCATGCGCCATCATATCCAGGCTAAAAACTGTCAAATCATTGCAGTGGATAATTCCAGCGCCATGGTGGAACGCTGCCGGGAAAATCTTGAATCGGATTTGGCCACCACTCCCGTTGAACTCATCTGTGATGACATCCTGAGTGTGGCAATCAGCAATGCCTCGGTGGTAGTGCTGAACTTCACCTTGCAGTTTATTAGTCCTGAAACACGCCTCGCACTGTTACAAAAAATCCATCAAGGCATGTTACCCGGAGGGGTACTGGTGTTGTCGGAAAAAATTGCCTTCAACGATCCTGTGGAACAACAACATCAGGAAGAGATGCACCTGGCCTTCAAACGGGCCAATGGTTATTCCGAACTGGAAATCAGCCAAAAGCGCACCGCCCTGGAAAATGTACTTGTTCCCGATACTCTGGAACAACACAAATCACGTCTCAGTGCTGCTGGCTTTAGCCATAGCGATGTCTGGTTCCAGTGTTTTAATTTTGCCTCCCTCGTCGCCCACAAATGAGCGATGGCATTATCGATTACAGTGACCTGTTGCTGTCACTGGAGCAGACACCGCTTGCACCCTGGCTGAAAACCCTGCCAGCGCAGATTGAACAAGGCCTCAATCCAAAACGTTATGGTGATGTCCCTGGCTGGCTGGAAATATTGGCTCAGTTACCCAAAACCAGGCCATCAGTGATCGACCTCAATAAGGCCTGTCTACAAATTGGCAGTGCCGATGATATCGACGATACCACCCGCGGTAAGATCGAAGTATTACTCCAACAGTTACATCCCTGGCGCAAGGGCCCCTTCAATGTACACGGCATTCATATCGACACCGAGTGGCGCTCCGACTGGAAATGGGATCGCCTCACCACTCACATTCAGCCGCTGAAAGATCGGCGAGTACTGGATGTGGGCTGCGGCAGTGGCTACCACTGCTGGCGCATGTGGGGTGCCGGGGCAAGTCAGGTGATCGGTGTCGATCCCTCACCCCGCTTTGTCATGCAATATTGGGCTATGCGCCACTTCATCGGCCCATCACCGGTACACGTCTTGCCGCTGGCCCTTGAAGGCATGCCCGATGGACTGGAAGCCTTTGATACGGTGTTCTCCATGGGCGTGCTCTATCATCGCCGCGATCCACAGGAACACTTACAACAACTCATGGCTTGCCTGCGCCCCGGTGGTGAACTAGTGCTGGAAACCCTGATCATTGAAGACAAAAAAAAAGAGGTGCTGGTACCTGAAGGCCGCTATGCCAAAATGCGTAACGTCTGGGCCCTGCCCTCTGTGGCCATGTTAAAAAAATGGCTGGAACAAAGCGGCTTGCAGAATGTACGGCTCATTGATGTCACCCGTACATCGATGGAAGAACAACATAGTACAGAATGGATGCGCTTTGAATCCCTGTCCGACTTTCTTGACCCCGAAGATCCCAGTAAAACCATTGAAGGTCACCCGGCACCAACTCGGGCAATATTGCTGGCAAAAAAGCCCCAGGTGATTTAAGCGAGGACTTTAACCTCACCTATGCTCCATAAGTGGCTGAAAATAAAAGAAAAATATTTATTATATAATTAGAGACATCTGTCAAAATATGTGTATAATCGGCGGTGAAATGTTAATTTGCAATACCGTACAGCACTTTTCAGAAGCACCATCCTGTTTTCCTGTAATTTGCCCATCAAAATTTTGCAATTCAACATGGACTTTAAATATTAACAATTGAGGTAATTTACATGGCCACAGGCACAGTAAAATGGTTTAACGAGTCAAAAGGATTCGGTTTCATTTCTCCAGCAGACGGTAGTGCAGACGTATTTGTACACTTTTCAGCTATCAGCAGCGAAGGTTTCCGCACACTGGCTGAAGGCGCGAGCGTTAACTACGAAGTAGAAAACGGTCCAAAAGGCCCTCAGGCTTCAAACGTAACACTTGCCTAACAGCGTGTTTCGTTGAGTTTGATAAAACCCTCCTCAGCTTGCTGAGGGGGGTTTTTGCTTTTATAGGCCGTTAAATATGAAAATCTGGGTAGATGCCGATGCTTGCCCCAAGGTCATCAAAGAAACCCTGTTTCGTGCCGCAGAACGTACCCACACCCTAACCACACTGGTGGCCAATCAGGCCATGCAAACCCCTCCCTCACCTTATATAAAATCCAGGCGTGTCGCTCAGGGCTTTGATGTGGCCGACGATGAAATTGTTCGCCTGTGTGATGAAGATGATCTGGTCATAACCAGTGATATACCCCTTGCCGCCGATGTCATCGACAAAGGTGGTTTTGCCTTGAGCCCTCGAGGAGAACTATTTACCAAAGATAATATCCGTGAACGCCTGAACATGCGCGACTTTTTAGACTCAATGCGCTCCAGCGGCATCCAGACGGGTGGACCCGCGCCACTCAACCAAACCGATCGACGGGCCTTCGCCAATCAACTGGATCGTTTCCTCGCGCAGCACGCCAACTAAAGGTTTAAGTAAGCCTTTAATCAGCAAAGGCAGAAGCCAGAAAGCTTTGCAATTCTTCCCATGAGGCCTGATCCGCTGCAGCATTGTAACGCAATGGTAATCCGAACTTATTGCCAAAGGCATCAGCATCAGGGTTAGTAAAACTATGAGAGGCGCCGCTATAAGCAATGAAGCGGTAATCTGCATTGGCCTTATTCATTTCATCAAAGAAACCAATGATCTGTTCGCCGGGTATAAATGGGTCGGCACCACCATGGGCGACCAGAATCCGGGCCTTCACCTTACCGGGCTGGGCAGGACGTGATGTACCAAGACTTCCATGGAAACTGGCAACAGCATCCAGCTCCACACCCTCTCTAGCCATTTGCAGCACCACTGCGCCACCAAAGCAGTAGCCGATAGCGGCAATATCGGTTTCATCGGTTAGCCGGTATTTTTGCAGCAAGTTTTTCGCTGCCAGAAAACGGCGCTTGCCAAGTTCGATATTATTGGCGATCTCGGAAGAAAAGGCCTTCGCATCTTCCGGATGCTCAGCCTGCTTGCCATTCCCATACATATCTACCGCCAATGCGACATAACCCAGGCGGGCCAGCATCCTGGCTCGCTCACGGGCATGCTCGTTATGTCCCCACCATTCATGCACGACCAATACACCGGGACGTTTACCTTTTATCCCATCGTCATAGGCAAGAAAGCCCACCATGCGGGTTTTACCATCGCGGTACTTAACTTGTCTTTCGATAATTTCAGCGCTGACGATGCCAGAACCGAAGCAGATCAATAACAGCAGGGTGAACAACTGTTTCATAAGGCTCTCCTTTTCATTTATCAAACAAAAAAGCCCTCCGTGGGAGGGCTTTTATATTAAGAATACCTTTGGCAAACGATTATTCATGCCCTGAAGCCACTGGCTTCAGCGCCTGCCTTTTGGTCGTTCTTCCTCATATTTAACCTTCAACAGAGCACCCTCAAAAGGCTTTCCGTCCAACCCGGCAATAGCAGCACGGGCCTCGTGCCCTTCCATTTCGAGAAAACCGAATCCTTTGCACTTGCCAGAAAACAGATCTTTCACCAACTTGATAGAACGCACCTTACCAAACTCTGAAAACAAGGCTTCCAGGGACTCTTCGGTAGTGGTGGGTGGCAAACTGCCAACAAACAGCTTCTTCACTTTAAAACTCCCTTCTAGTACTAAAACAGTGCTACAAATTTCGCGAGGTCATTAACAGAAGAGCACATAGAGAGAAAAACTGATAAAACCAACATAAAATGTAGCGCACACTTCGTATAGCCGAGTGTAACCGGTTTTTAACCACAAAAACCACACAT
>DAOWII010000043.1 GCA_030640985.1 Chromatiales bacterium | reverse complement strand
ATCTCAAAATAACTGCGATGCTCGGCTGCACCAACGGGGATTAAAATCAAAACCCACTCTCTGACATCTTAGATATTTTTACTCTGACCCTAAATATACTTAGGGGCGAAACCACTGCTAGATAAAAATGAAACTCCCCACATAATGAAATCCCCCCTATACTAGGCAAAATACCCAACCCACCCAATCAGGAACAATCACACCCACATGCATATCCGCTACACAGAAGCCGCCACCACCAAACGTAATGACTGGCAAACCATCCGCTCACTACTCCCCTACCTGTGGGATTACCGCGGACGGGTCGGCCTGGCACTCCTGTTCCTGATACTTGCCAAAGCCGCAACGGTGGGCATACCACTGGCCCTGAAAGAAATAGTCGATTTCCTGGATAACCCCGATGACCGGGCATTGGCCTTGCCGCTGGTGTTGTTATTAATCTATGGCCCGTTGCGCCTGACCGGCTCGGTGTTCAATGAACTCCGCGATGTGGTATTTGCCAAAGTTCGCCATGGCACCATGCGCAAGCTGTCACTGAAAGTATTGCAACATCTGCACGACCTGGGCCTACGTTTCCACCTTGAACGCAAGACCGGTGCCGTCTCCCGTGATCTGGAACGCGGCACTCGCAGCGCCAGCTCGCTGCTTAATTACATGGTATTTAATGTGATACCAACACTGGTAGAAGTGACCCTCATCGCCACTATTTTATTGGTAAATTACAGTGTCTGGTTTGCGGTGATTACCTTTGTCACTGTGGCCATCTATATTACCGTTACTTTTTTTATTACCGAGTGGCGGATGAAATTCCGCCATCGCATGAATGCTACTGACTCCGAGGCCAATACCCAGGCCGTCGACAGTCTGATCAATTACGAAACAGTGAAATATTTCGGTAACGAAAAATTCGAGCACCAACGCTACAACCATACCCTTGAACAATGGGAAGATGCGGCGGTTAAAACCCAAACCTCTATGTCCGGTTTGAATATGGGCCAGGGAGCGATCATTGCCATTGGTGTGACCCTGATTATGATCCTCGCCACCCAGCATGTGATCGCCGGCACTATGACTCTGGGTGATCTGGTGTTGGTCAACGCCTTTATGTTGCAGATGTTTATTCCGCTTAATTTTCTCGGCATCGTTTATAGCCAACTCAAACATTCCATGGCTGACATGGCACAGATGTTTGACTTGCTGGATAGAACGGCAGAAGTTACGGACAAGCCCGATGCAAAAGTACTGGACGTAGGCAAGGGTACTGTGCGCTTCGAGAATGTCAGTTTTAGCTACAATGAAGATCGTCCAATTCTGTTTGATGTGGACTTTGAAATTCCTGCGGGGAAAAAACTGGCAGTGGTCGGTCACAGTGGTGCAGGCAAGTCTACCCTCTCACGGCTATTGTTCCGTTTCTATGATGTAAGCAGTGGCCGGGTGATGATTAACAGACAGGATGTGCGAGATGTTAGCCAGGAAAGTCTGCACGCCGCCATCGGTATTGTGCCTCAGGATACGGTGCTGTTTAACGACAGCATTTATTACAACATTGCCTATGGCCGCACAGATGCCAGCCGCGAAGAGATCATTGAAGCAGCCAAGCTGGCCCATATCCACGAATTTATCGAGTCCCTGCCCCAGGGTTATGACTCCCTGGTGGGTGAACGAGGCCTGAAACTTTCCGGTGGAGAAAAGCAGCGAGTCGCCATCGCACGCGCCATTCTCAAACGTCCGAAAATTTTGATCTTTGACGAAGCCACCTCCTCCCTGGATTCAAAATCGGAACAGGCGATCCTGGAGGCTCTGAAAGAAATGGCCACTCATCACACTACCCTCGTAATTGCTCACCGCCTTTCCACCATCATTGATGCAGAACAAATTCTGGTGATGGACAAGGGCCGTATTATTGAAAGGGGCGATCATCAAACCTTATTAAATAAACAGGGATACTATGCCCAGATGTGGCAACTACAACAGGAAGAGCGGGAGCAGGAAACCGCCATAAAAACAGGTGATGTATTAGTGTAATTGTTATGGATGAATTTGTACCCATGGGTAATACACAAGATTAAACAGGAAGCTGCTGCTTTCATCGCGTCGAACATAATCAAGGCGTACCTGCATATTTCGCTCCATGGTATAGGCCACACCCACGCCGAAAAGCAATCCAGGATCATCGCCCAGATCAAATCCAGCACGTGCGGTAAGATCAATATCTGGCTGCAGTTGTTGAAGTACGGCACCCGATACCCAGAGGCCATCTGACTTAATGTCACTAATTTCAGCAAACCCGGCTTCAATGGCAAACTGATGTCTGCCTATCCAGGGTGTAGACCTCCCTAAAAAAAACTGCAACATACTTTCATCTTCGGCAAGGCCTTTAACGGCACTGACTCCCACGCCCCCGCCAAAATAGCTCCACTCTGGTTCAAGTTTCAAGTTAGATTGTGAGCTCTCTGCAAGCACAGCACTCACACACTGAAACATAAGTAGGTACACGAGCAATAAACGGTATCCCTTCATAGGTGGTACCCTTTCATCTGGTTTAGTACAAGCAAAGCCTACTTAAGCTATAGCACATTTCAAATATATATAAACAAGGCAACACTTTCAAAACCTCGCTACATGAGGCAAGATTAAATCCATGACAAATTCATTAAGCGAAAAGAAAACCATACTCATCACTGGTTGTTCAAGTGGCATCGGACTATGTGCAGCAGAAGCCCTTAACAAACGTGGTTATCGGGTATTCGCCACCGCCCGTAAGCAAGAGGATGTGGAACGCCTGCAATTATCTGGCCTGGAAAGCTTGCAACTGGACCTTTCGGACTCCACCTCCATTTCTGCTGCCGTGGATGAGATTTTATTGCGCACCGGTGGCACCCTGGATGCCCTGTTTAATAACGGTGCCTATGGCCAGCCAGGTGCAATAGAGGATCTTCGCCGTGAAGTATTACGGGAACAGTTCGAAACCAACCTGTTTGGTACCCACGAACTTACCTGCAAAATCTTGCCGATAATGCGCAAACAGGGACATGGCCGCATCATCCAGAACAGCTCCCTGCTGGGCTTTGTTAATCTACCCTTTCGCGGTGCCTACAATGCCAGCAAACATGCCCTGGAAGGACTCACCGATACCTTGCGACTTGAACTGGCAGATACCAATATTCATAT
>DAOWII010000090.1 GCA_030640985.1 Chromatiales bacterium | reverse complement strand
CGTATGTCCCCTGCCTGGTAATTATCCCATACCTTGGCACCACTCATACCCATTTTACCGGGGAAGCCCAGCAAGGTAGCGATCTCGTCCAGAGGGGCATTGGCGCGGGGTTGGTAACCGGCGACCACATCCATCAAATCCGTATGTCGCTCATGGAAACGACTCAGGTAATTGTTCCAACGAAAACTCTGATCCTCTTTGCCTGTTTCCCAGTACCTGGGCGCCTGTACACCATGCACCAAAGCCCGGTAATGCAGCACAGGTAGATCAAAACCACCGCCGTTCCAGGAAACCAGTGTCGGGGTAAAGCGATCCAGGCCATCAAAAAAGCGCTGGATCAGTTCCTGCTCAGGTGAATCCTCTTCACCCAAAGACCAGACCTTGAGCGTGTCACTGCTACGTAATACCGCTGAAATTGCCACG
Source organism: Chromatiales bacterium (assembly GCA_030640985.1). Classification (GTDB taxonomy): domain Bacteria; phylum Pseudomonadota; class Gammaproteobacteria; order Thiohalomonadales; family Thiohalomonadaceae; genus DAOWII01. The sequence goes on along the minus strand of DAOWII010000090.1, from coordinate 11,278 downwards.
ATACGGTGTAAATGCAGGCGCAGGAACTCACCACCGGTCTCCTGTCGACGTTTATGGAACATGACATTGGCCACATCCGCATCACTCAGACCATCCAGATCATGCAAGCGTCGCCCGCCCTCAACATCGGGGACGGTCTCAATATCGAATATCAATACATTCATAAATAACAGGCATCCTTTAGCCAATGTTTATTCAGCGGGGAACACACCCGTGGAGAGATAGCGATCTCCGCGATCACAGATAACGGTAACAATGACGGCATTCTCCAGCTCATTGGCCAACTGCAGGGCTGCAGCCACCGCACCTCCCGAGGATATACCACAGAAAATCCCCTCCTGGGCAGCCAGGGCACGGGTTGTCTCTTCGGCGGCCTGCTGGCTGACATCAAGCACCCTATCCACACGACTGGCATCGTAGATGGTAGGCAGGTACGCCTCTGGCCAGCGACGGATACCGGGGATGCTGGCACCCTCCGTAGGCTGAACCCCCACAATCTGGACATTGGCATTCTGTTCCTTCAGGTGGCGTGAAGTGCCCATAATCGTTCCGGTAGTACCCATAGCGCTGACAAAGTGAGTGACCTTGCCCTGAGTATCATGCCAAATCTCGGGACCAGTGCCCTCATAATGAGCCAGGGGGTTATCCTCATTGGCAAACTGGTTCAGTACCTTACCCTTACCATCAGCCTCCATCTGCAGGGCCAAATCCCTGGCACCCTCTATGCCTACATCTTTCGACACCAGAATCAGCTCAGCACCAAAGGCATGCATCACCTGACGACGCTCAATACTTAAATTCTCTGGCATAATCAATATCATACGGTAGCCCTTAATGGCCGCCGCCATCGCCAGAGCAATGCCTGTATTACCACTGGTTGCCTCTATCAAGGCGTCACCGGGTTTGATATCCCCCCGGGACTCTGCATGATTAATCATGCTCAATGCAGCCCGGTCCTTTACCGAACCGGCTGGATTATTGCCCTCCAGCTTAACCAGTACCGTATTGCTGCTATCACCCGGTAATCGCTGCAGACGAACCAGTGGAGTGTTACCAACAAAGGCTTCGATAGTAGGAAATATCATACTTTTAGCACCAGTGAATTGTGACGTTCGTTAATTATCATCAAATATGTAAACCTCATTATAAAACATGCTTTAACCTCTGTGCGGGATGAACTAGAATTATATTGGAGTTAGTTTCACAATTCTAAACGGATACTAAACGGACAGGAGTACAAAGATCAACGCAGTATTAAAAGTAATCGACACGGCAATCGCTGTGGAAAGAGCCGCAGGGAATGAAGAGCTGGCCAAAGAACTCTTCGATATGTTGCTAAAAGAGCTACCTGTTTATCGCTCTGAACTACAACTCTGCCTGGCCGACAAAAACCTTACCCGCATGCAGGAACAAATCCATAAACTGAATGGGGCAACTACCTATACTGGCGTCCCGGCACTCAAGGCGGCCACGAATAATTTTGAAACCAAGCTAAAGCGCGGCGAAACAGAGGATATCAAAGCCCTGGTCAAGGGTATGTTACAAGAAATTGACCAGGTAATGGTTTCCGCAACATAAACATAGATAGCCTACCTCTTTGAAATAAGAGCGAGTTTAACAGGTCACCGTTATTACCTACATATGGGGCAGCAATGCCCCACTACCCATCCACCGCCCCAAAGCTTCCTTGCAGCAGTGGCCACTTCCAACAGCACCGTTGTTTTATATTAATGGCCCGAGAGGCCTCAACAACTCGACGAGTGACGCTGTCTCACTTAGAATGAGAAATATACCGGTAATGACAGCGTTCAACTAATGAAATTTGCTATTCAGATCAACCAAAGCCCCTATACTCACCAGTCCCCTGATACAGCCTATCAATTCACGCTGGCAGCCCTGAAAAGCGGGCATGAAATTTATCGCATATTTTTTTACCATGACGGGGTTCTCAATGGCTCAGGATTTACTACCCCACCCCAGGATGAACGTAATGTCGTAGCCCGTTGGAGTGAACTTGCCGAGGAATACGGTATTGATCTCGTTATATGTATTGCAGCAGCACAACGCCGCGGAATTATGGATGCAGATGAAGCTGAACGTCACGGTCACGCTGCATCTAATCTCGCCGCGGGCTTCAGACTCTCCGGTCTGGGGCAATTAATTGAAGCGGGCATAGAGGCTGATCGCCTACTTGTATTTGGTGGTTAGTATGACAAATGCTCGTATTTGGTGGCTAAAATGACAAATGCTTATACTTGGAAGCCAGGACAGCAAATGCTTGTCTTTGGTGGGTAGAAACAGATGCCCCCTCAAAAAAAGAAATTTCTTTTCGTAAATCGAAAGGCTCCTTATGGAACAATCCATGCGCATGAAGCACTGGAAGCCATACTAACCGGAGCAGCCTTTGAGCAAAGGATAAGCATACTCTTTCTGGATGACGGGGTATTCCCACTATTAAAGGAACAAAATAGTGGCGATATTGGCCTGAAGGATTTTTCACCCACATACAATGCCTTATCCCTATACGGTGTTGAAAATATATATGTAGATGAAGAGTCACTAATAGAACGCGGCATAGCCAGTGATGAACTGTCCATAAAAGTTGAACTTAAAACGACGAAAGAAGTTTGCCTTATAATGGAGCAGCAGGATGTCATTTTTAATTTTTAGTTTTCTATATTAATAGACAAGCCCATGCTGCACATTATAAATAAATCACCTACAAACAGCCCTGCCTTAAAGCAGTGCTTAAAACGCGCTCAGCAAGGCAGTTCAATTCTACTCATGGAAGATGCCGCATATGCTCTCATCAGTAAAACGGAAGCATCATCCCAAATTAAACAGCATATGAATCGCGTTTCATTTTATGTGCTTGAGCCAGACATTAAAGCTCGCGGCATTGGCGAAAAAATAATCTCAGGGATTCAGCGAATTGGTTACAATGATTTTGTGAAGTTAGCCTGTAGCCAGCATCCCGTTCAATCCTGGTTTTAAATTAATTAGAAAAGAGATACACAATGTCCATTGTAGTAAAAGGCATAACACTTGAAACAGACAAGGATGGCTACCTTACTAATATCAATGACTGGAATGAAGGTGTCACATACACCTTAGCTAACGAAGAAAGTATTATATTAAGACCCGAGCATTGGGAGGTCATTCATCTCCTGAGGGACTTTTATCAGGAATACAAAATAACACCAACTGTACGCGTATTAACCAAAATGATAGGGGGGGAACTTGGAGAAGAGAAGGGAAACACCAAATACCTTTATGAATTATTTCCAAAAGGCTTTGCCAAACATGCTTGCAAACTGGCTGGCCTACCAAAGCCCACGGGCTGTCACTAAGGTATAAAACTAAAGTTCATTGTTATTTCTTTTCCTGTGAAAAAACTTTCTAATTAAAGGTTATGCATGCTGTAGTTTCTTTCCAATAATGCAGCAATTCTCTCAGCTGGCACTGGTCGACTAAAGAAGAACCCTTGCATATGGTTACATGAATGCTTGCTCAAAAAGTCTAGTTGCTCAAGGGTTTCCACTCCCTCAGCTATAACGGCTAAATTTAAACTATGCCCCATGGCGATGACAGTGCTGGTAATTGCTGCATCATCATTGTCGTGAGTAACACCCTGAATAAAAGATCGATCTATTTTCAGAGTATCTACAGGAAAACGTTTTAGATAACTAAGAGAAGAGTAGCCTGTACCAAAATCATCAATCGATAATTGAATGCCCATATCCTTAAGATGTTTTAATGTGGTTGCGCTCTCCTCCGCATGCTTCATCAGACTTCCCTCAGTAATTTCTAACTCGAGCATCTCTGGTTCGATACCCGTATCTTTCACTACAGAACTTATTATCTCAAAGAGTTTTTTACTATCTGAAAATTGTTTTGGGGAAAGGTTAACTGCAACCTTTAGTCGTTTCCCCATTTGCTTTTGCCAGACAACTTGTTGCTCGCATGCTGTTCGTAACACCCATTCTCCAACAGAGTGAATCAAGCCAGTATCTTCCAGTGCAGGAATAAACTGGTCACGCCTGACTTGACCAAGCTCGGGATGACGCCAGCGAAGCAAACTCTCAACACCAGTAATTTCACCGCTAGCAAGGTCGACCTGTGGCTGGTAGTACAGTACGAATTCAGACCGTTCTTGTGCCCGGTGCAGACTATTCTCTATAAATAGTTGCTCGGCAACCGCCGCATTCATTTCGTCACGATAAAATTGGTAATTATTTCCACCCTGCTCTTTAACATGACACATTGCAGAACTTGAATTTTTAAGCAAATCATCTCTATCATCACCTGAATCGAAAATTGAAATACCTATACTACAAGTAATAAACATTTCGCTATCATTCAGGAAAATGGGTTGAGCTATGTCATGAATTATTTTTTCGGCCAAAGCACTCGCATCTCGCTCATGATGGAGGTCACTAATCATAATGACAAATTCATCACTGCCCAAACGAGCCAAAACATCACTTTGCCGCACACATGTTTGTAACCTCTGTGCAACATGCTGCAGCAATTTATCTCCCACACCGAGACCTAGCGTGTCATTTATATTACTAAACCTATCGAGATTTATAGAAAGAACGCCTAACACCTGTTCTTGCTGCTCGGCTTCGGTCATAGCCAGTTCTAAACGTCCACGAAACATCAGTCGATTAGGTAAATTAGTCAGTGCATCATAGAATGCAAGACGCTCTATTCTTTCCTCTGAAACCTTTTGCTCAGTAAGATCATCAAAAATACCGATATAATTATTTACATTTCCACTGTCGTCTTTCACTGCACGGATAGCCAGCCACTCAGGGTATACTTCCCCACCCTTACGCCGATTCCAGACTTCACCATGCCAATGTCCATCGGTATTAAGTGCCCGCCACATTTTTTTATAGAAATCAGGCTCATGTCGGCCTGAACGTAAAAGACTTGGGTTATTCCCAATCACTTCGCTTTCCGAATAGCCAGTAATTTCACAAAAAGCTTTATTTACCCTTAAAATATTACCCTTCTTATCTGTAATAATGATCCCTTCGATACTGTATTCAAATACCTGGGAGGTAAGTGCAAGATCTTCCTTAGTTTGCCTTCGCTCAGTAATATCACGTATACACCCGAAAATACTAGACGCTTCACCCTGACTATTTAAAATAACTTTGGCACGCTGTTTTACTGTACGTTCTCTACCATCGGTATGAAGCACACGATGAGCAATTTCAAAAGACTTATGCTGCAGCATGGCATGACGAAGTGCAGATTTAACATCCGAACGATCCTCTTCAGGAATTATTTGAAAAAAACTTTCATAATCATTTTCAAGACTGCCTTCATCAAGGCCGACAACATCTAAAAATTCTTTTGTATATGAAAATAACGATTTTTCAAAATCCCATATCCATGTCCCGGCATAAGAAAACTGTTCAACTAGTTCGAGACCTTTTTCCGATTGTCGTTGTTTCTGTTCGCTACGCGCCAATGACATACTGAGCTGCCTGGAATCTCCTTGAAGCTTACGGATACAATTTAAGGTGACATTGTATTCATTATTGGTACTTTCTTCCACGATGCGCTCACCAGAAACAGGGTTACAAGCATCACGAAGCCTTCTGAGTTCTTGCCTATGTTTAGTAGAAAAACATGCCATCAATAGCAAAACAGTAACAATACCCACAGCCAATATTATCAAATTGGTCAGCTGATAAGGCTGATACATTTTATCCACTTCCCTTTGCAGTGCATTGATGACAAAGCCGGTTTCTATCCTCCCTATATATCGTCCATTGTCATAAAGATCACGACTCAAATTAATGAGATCTTTTTCTGCAATTGTTATGGGAGATTGATTGGTTTCAGACAAAATCGTGTTGTCGGAGGTCGTCACTCGAGCGTAGTGAAGGCCTCTATGTTTCATAGTGGAAGTTAACTGCGCCGTAATCCTTTGAGAGTCCTTCTGCACAACCGCGTCACGAATACCAATCTCAAGCAGATTAACTGCCGTCTCCGCCTGGAGTTTCATTTGGTCAGTGGAAATGGGAGAGAGTAAAGACGGTTTGACTACGAGCAGGGCAAGAAGTAGTAACGAAAATGATGCTACAACAGTGATAGAAACGATAGTACGGTACTTCATCTACGAGCAGCCCCATGTAAACAATCATCAAGAGATAAATTAAAACGCATAGAAGCGCCAGTGTTATCTTTAGCCGGGTATACTCTGGTCATACAATTCCTGCCCTACTTAAACTTCTACATCACACTTTGGCATACGATGGCACGACCAATTCAGTTCTGTATCAAACCACGTCAGAGGTTTATATTACTTGAATTCACTGTAAAAACAAGAGGTTCTAATGCTTTTTTCTTGCGATGCATCAACTTTTAAGTCTTTTTCTTATTCTGCTAATTTCAGTTGAATATTTGTACAAATGCCTACACAGAGCCGTGATAAAGCCAATTATTATCCATTAAATAACAAAACGAACCCCATTTAAGTGTTACTGAAAAACTGAGATATCCTTAACAAACACTATGCCAAGCTCAAATACTAATACGCTCTACCGCTTGATGTTAAAAATATCGGTCAAACTCATGCTCACTCTGGGGATGGTGTTCTTACTCATTGTTTTTTATAACTATTTATTCAGTAGTCAACAAACCCGTCAGCAGCAGGAAATACTTGAACTCCCCCTGGAAAATTTAATCCCGGGAGAAATGCACACATTAGACTGGAATGGTCGCCAGGTGTTTGTGTTTCGGCGAGATACATCGATGATAAAAGCCCTGCAGCAACCTAACACCGGCCTGTTTGACGCCCATTCAAGGCATTCACGTCAGCCACAGGCAACACGTAATCAAACACGCTCTATACAAGCCGATTACTTTATTGCACTCGATTATGGAACTGATTTGAGCTGTCCACTCACCTATATCCCTGCTGAGGCGCGTACGACAGTAAGTCCCTGGTGGGGAGGTTTCCGGGATCGGTGTCGTGGTTCATGGTACGATTTGGCCGGCAGGGTCTACAAGGGGCAGCAAGCAAAGCGTAATCTTGAGGTACCTGTCTATAGCATCAAAGGAAATGTATTAAACCTTGGAAATCACCCTATCAATAAACAGACGCCGTGACTTATGACAGCAACAACGCAAATCAACTGTATTATTTACAAAAGTAATAAAAAAGAGGGACTGTACCTCTACGTGCTCAAAGAAGATGACTTTTCCGATGTCCCCGAGAGTCTGATGCAGAATTTCGGAGAGCCGGAATTTGTCATGGAACTTGAGCTTGATTCAAACCGCAAACTGGCCAGGGCCGATACGAGTGATGTACTGCAAGGCCTCTCAAGCCAGGGATATTATCTGCAGGTACCACCAACAATCGTTTCCCTGCTAAACAATACCTAGAGAACCTTTTAGCTTGAGGGCCTCAGCCGGTGCAATGCAGCAGATGCAACACATTGGCCAGAGTGCCATGATTAATCACCACATCGGTCTCAGCCTGCACCTTGGGCTTCGCTCGATAAGCCACGCCACAACCTGCTAGAGCCATCATCTTCAGATCATTGGCACCATCACCCATGGCGATAGCCTGGTGGGTGGAAATCTTTAGTTCATCACAGAGCTCTTGCAAATAATCGGCCTTGGCCTTGGCATCCACGATGTCACCCACTACCTTACCTGTTAGCTTCCCCCCCTGTATATCCAGCACATTGGCGCGGGTAAAATCCAGCTCCAGGCGGGTCTCCAGGCGGTTGGTCATAAAGGTAAAGCCTCCAGACACCAGCGCAATTTTAACCCCCAGGGACTTGAGGCCTGCCAACAGTGGTTCGGCGCCAGGGCTCAGGGCGAGGCGTTCTTCATAAACTCTCAGCAATACCGATTCATCCAGTCCTTCAAGAGCGGCCACACGCTGTGTCAGTGAAGTGGCAAAATCAATCTCCCCTCGCATAGCGGCTTCGGTCACTGCGGCCACTTCCGCTTTGCGGCCAGCAAAATCAGCAATTTCATCAATGCACTCAATGGTAATCAAGGTTGAATCCATGTCTGTAATCACCAGCCCTAGCGAAGCAGGATCAAATGCTTCAGGTACAGGGTTGATATCAAAATTGAATCGGGAGCGAAGCTGAGAAAGCGCTTCACCCTTAACAGCATCCTGATGATGAAAACGAAAATGTTTTTCACAGGGCTCCAGCTCCCCGGAAAGAGTTTGATTTAACAGGTTTTTTTCCCCGTCACTGAGTTCAGGGGTATGAAGAATGGTTGTTTGCATGCCTTTGTGATCCTGCTATGGAAATGGTTTTCCTAAAAACGGGCATTCTAGCATTTCATAGCTAATCACGGCAGAGGCGTTTTAAAGAGGATGTTTGACTGTCCGAGTGCTGATTAATGTTTATTACGCTGTTTTGCTGCTTCGATTTCTGCAGCCAAAATCTTTTGCACGTCTTCCACATTACGTACAGTAATATCCTTTATGGGTACATAAAGGCGGGGTTGGCTAGCCACCGCTGCAGGTTTCTCCTGCGACTTAGATGTTTCCGTGGGAGAGATATTTTCTGCATAGGTCCATACTGACACACCCATCAACACACAAAATATCGTGCTTCTAAAGGCCATTATTTAAGTTCTCTTGTTGATGTTCAGCTGCCAAGTGTCACATGGTATCCCGCAAACTTACGGATATTGAGTACCCCGGTATCAAGGATGAGATATTGCCCCTTGATACCTAGTAAAACACCTTCTATTTTCGGGGTCTTATCAAAATTCAGCGCCTTCACCTTCTCCGGGTATTCCTGTACAGGATAGACCAGGGAAACCACCTCTGCATCCTGTAAGCGCTCAATTGCTCCCTGACCAAACTGTTCATCTAATAACTTAAGTTCACCCTCGCATTCAGCCAGCAGGGCATCGCGCCTTGCCATCATATCCAACGCTTCCGGAGCTCCACGTAACATGCGACGCCAATCGGTCCGATCAGCAACATGGGCTTTAAACAGTACTTCTACCGCGCCTGATTGGGCACGGTTTCTTACCCGAAAGATGGGTATAGCCTGACTGGCACCCTGATCAATCCAGCGTGTTGGAATTTGTGAACCTCGTGTGATTCCCACCTTGAGCCCGGAGGTATTGGCAAGGTATATATAATGATCCTGCATACAGTGACTTTCTGCCCATTCAGGCTCCCGGCAAGTCCCCTGTTCGAAATGACACTTCTCGGGCCGAACGATACAGATATCACACCGGGCCAGAGCCCTCATGCAGGGGTAACAGTAGCCCTGATTAAAACTTTTATTTGTGACACGATCACAGTAAATACAGTTAATTCTGCCATCGTAATGAAACTGGAGCCTCTGCCCGATCAATGAGTTTAAAGGGATGCTCTGATCACCTATGGGCAAATGGTATTGAACTGGCTCAACCAGTTCGCTCAACATTTTATCCAGATTACCGCTACAAAAATCCAAGGCTAACCTCTACAGGGTATGATTAATGAGACTGGGCATTATACCGTGTAGAAGACAAACAAACGATTCCATCGTTGATGGTAGAGATAAAGAATAGATGAAAGCATAGATCGAAAAGAATTTCGTTCAGAATGTATTAACGCAGTGAGGAAACCTGGAAAAAAGACGTAACGAACTTCGCATTGAACAAAAAATCTGGTGAGCTCCTGTCTACAACGACTATGCAGAATATCAGGCAACCATTTTTGCAGCCATAAACTCCATTCCATCGCGGGACTGAATAATACCACCCAATGTAACTTCGACCTGCATATCCTCCAGGCCCAGTTTTTCCAGCAATTCAGGAGTCAACTCCATTGAGTCAGCATCACCCATGTCAAAGCGCTTGAGCAAACGGTTTGCCAGACAAACCAAATTGGCATATTTCGAGGTATTACTCACATAGTCAGGATTGCGGTGCTCTCTAACCGTCTCAATAACTTCCTCAGGCATATTCCATGATTCCATCAACCATACCCCCATTTGGGTATGAGTAACGCCCATTACTTTTAATTCGATATCCTCCAGAGAGCGTTCGGGATTTTGAGCATATATCCGCTTAACTGTCTCAAATTTTGAGCGGAATAAATGTCCCATGAGTAAATAGCCAAAATTATGTAGCAATCCAACCAGATATGCCGTTCCAGGCGAAGGCCTCTGGCTGTATTCAATACTATTACACAATGACTGCGTCAGACCGGCGCACAACATGGAATGGCTCCAGAATGAGTCCAGACCAAGCGCACCACCATCAGGGATCCGCAACGCTTTACCCAGAGACAGGCCAAAGGCAAAGTCCATAACAAAGTCCATGCCCAGGACCCTTACAATCGCTTGCTCAACTGACTTAACCTTTCCCTGATAAGCATAAAAAGGGGAGCTTGCATAGCGTAGTAACTGGGCAGCCAGACTAGGATCACTTTCAACAATCGCTGCCAATTCAGCGGCATTGGCGTATGGATTATCACGTACTTTCACAATCTCATTTGCAATACCCGGCATAACAGGTAACTGCATAAGTTTTTGGATATGTGTTTTATATTGTTCGGGGGTTAACATATCGCAATCTGTTTCTAGAGATGGCTCATCCGTAGAAAATAGTGAGGTCACACTATGCCCACTCCAGTCAGCGGCAAATAAATCTTCCAGGATGTCTGTCGAGGACTCAATAAAGAGTCCATTCTGACCCGCGGAGAAAAACACATCTCCTTTCGCAATGCTGACAGACTTATCCATAATCGCTTTAATGCCATAGGCACTCCCAAATGGAGGAACCTCACGACAATTACAATCAGGACAGAGAGATGCCATGTCCTCTTCACTACATAGCGTGAATTTCCGGCTAAATAGCTGATGTAATCCTGCCAAATTCACAAGGCGATTCCCCATATGAATTACCATCAGATAAGAGTCACCTGCCTTAACCATCGTAGTACGTATGCGTTTACTCGGTGGAATTAGCCCGCATTCGGAAGTTGTACATGTATTGCTACTCGTGCAATCATGAGTGTGATACTGACCACCTTTGTGCGCTAACTGCTTTTGAATGGAAAGTGGGATACTCATGATAGATACTACTCATTGGTCGCAGGTTTTGCGTCTAGTACATGAGCTAAAGAATAGTTGATAACAACCAGATGAGATGGGAAGGACATCACATCTCATAATAAGAGACACACATAATATGTGAGCCCTTTCACACTTCTGGTGCTCTCATCTCCATTGAGACATAATAGGAATCAAAAAGTGTTTATCTACACCTGCAACAAAACATG
>DAOWII010000195.1 GCA_030640985.1 Chromatiales bacterium | reverse complement strand
TATGGCGTGTCCACATTTATCCAGATCATACTCACGTACATAAATACATAGAGCCACTTCACGACCGCTGCAGGTTATAAAACCAGCTTTCACACAGGCAAGGTCGCCGGCAACCAGCGCAAACAGATAACAGGGCTTGGGGAAAGGGTCATGCCAGGTGGCAAAATGTTTTCCTGAATCCTTGTCACCACTGTTGATAAGATTGCCATTAGATAACAGCACCGGGTATTTTTCTTTATCGGCAATAATAGTGACCGTAAATTCAGCCATAACATCAGGCCGATCGGGATAATAGGTAATCTTGCGAAAGCCCTCCGCTTCACACTGAGTAGTGAAATTCCCACCAGAGGTATAAAGTCCTTCAAGGGCTGTGTTTTGATGGGGATAGATACATGTTACCACTTCCAGTTCAAAGTCGGGATGGGGACTCTTCAGCGCAAGGGTTTCAGCATCACACTGATAGTCATTTACATCGAGTGCCTGTCCATCCAACTTTAATGACAATAACTCCAGATCTACGCCATTGAGAACCAGTGGTTTATTATCTGGGTAATGTGTATTTTTTCGGCATTTGAGCGTTGATGTGACGATTGTTTTTTCATCATACAGCTCAAACAGTAGCTCAACAGTATCGATAAAATAGTAAGGCGATTCGTAATCACTGAGGTAGATAGTTTTTGGTTCAGTTGTTGCTACTTCAGACATTGCCTTCTCCACACATTGAATTATTTGTATGATTTTTCATATGGTTGAGGCCTTCATAAATACCAGCCTTGTTGCATCCCGCTAGTAATATCGATTAAAGGGGAGAATAATAACGAAACCCAAAACCTCTCACTTCACAATTAAACACAGAGGCAGGAATTCGAGTAAAAAACCAGGTCGATCCAGAATGACCGCTTCACTACTGTTTACACATGGGTTTACACATCGGTAAATAACCGGCCATCATGAAACAATAATCGGGGTAACGCCTCCTCACCCAGCCCATCCACCTGAATGCGGGTAATACTGGCATTACCGACTTGAATACGAAACATTTTATCCAGCGGCATATCCAGTACATGACGAATAATCATCCGCATCATGCCCGCATGACCGACCAGCAGTACATGTTGATTCGCATGAGTCGTTAAAATCTCATTCCAGGCAGCAATCACACGGTCACGAAAAGCGGTTAATGTTTCTGCGCCCGGTGGCGTATTATTTACCGGGTCACTCCAGAACTTCATTAAAATATCAGCCTGCTGCTCCAGTAACTCACTGGCAGTAGCACCCTCCCATTCACCAAAACCGATTTCCATTAAACGGGCATCAAGACTCAATGGGCGTTGATGACGCTGCGCCAACTCTTCGGCAAAGGCAGAGCAACGGCTAAGGGATGAACTGATAATAGAGTCCCAGGGGCAATGATCAGCAACCGCCTCCCGCATTTGACGCCAGCCCTTTTCGCTAAGAGGGTCATCGATCTGCCCACGATATTTTTTTCCACCAACAGGCTCTCCATGCCTGATCAGATCAATCGTTGTGGTTACGGATGTTGGTACAGTCTGTTTCACGCTCAATTAAATAAATATATCTATATGATGTACCACTAACTCAGCCATCCAGCCAGAGTGAAAAATGCCAGAATAGCCAAACACACCAACTGAGTACGTTGAACCAGAGTCAGTGTAGCCCTGATATCTTCTGTGGACATCTCGGGGTGATCATCTTCGGCACCTTTCCAGTGTTCTTTTTGCAATGCAGCGAAACCTGTTGATATTAATATGCCACGAGTAAGATCGGCGTACTCTGATGAATTTTGACGCCAGGCGAGGAAGGCGTCCTCGAAACTACCGCTGAGTGCGTAACTGAGGGCACAGATGCGAGCAGGAACCCATGCAAGGATGTCATGTAGATGACGAACAGATTCTGAAAAATGATCGGTATCATCTCGCTGACTGAACTTTGCCTGACAACTTAAACGATATAGTATCGCGCCGGTCGGCCCCAATACCACAAACCAGAAAATAACCCCTAATAGACGCTCATTGGTCTCAACAAAGATATGTTCCATCATGCTACGGGTCAGGGCATGAGAATTTCCAGGTCTGTCATCCCCAAGCAGGGATTCGGCATGCCACTCTGCTGATTCTTCATCGTCTCGCTCACGGGCATCAATAAAAGCTTCAATCTCCGATTCCAGATCTCGTGGCCCATAGCAATAGAGCAACACAAACACTGAGAAAACAAAACCTAATGGCAACCAAAATCCACTAATAAAATAACTGAGTAGTGTCACTCCAAGAACCTGAGAACCCATCAAGAGTAATACACCCAGGGGGCCATCCCAGAGGGTGTTTTCTGGAAGATGGCTGCGCAGCCATCGGCTTAAGGCATCGAACCAGTCTAAACGGCGCAGCGACTCCATTGAGCCGAGAAAACGCTCGATAAATAAACTAAGTAATACGCTAATAAATGCCATAGTGGTAGTTTCAGTATATTAGTTGCCAAATGCAAATTTGTTGTCAGGTTTCATTATTGCTCATGAGTGATCGTAGCTCATCCCAATTGAAAGAAGCTCCTGGATCGGTCTTACGTCCCGGGGCGATATCACTATGGCCAACGATACGTTTCTGGCTCAAGTCAGGGTAGCTGGTGATCAATATCTTTAGCACCTTGGCCAGCACATCATATTGTACTGTTTCATAGGGGTCGTCGTCACACCCTTCCAGCTCAATCCCCAGTGAAAAGTCATTGCACCCCTCCCGTTCTTCATAACAGGACACCCCCGCATGCCAGGCACGTTTATGGAATGGTACGTACTGCACAATCTCACCACTACGCCGAATCAACAAATGACTGGAGACCCTGGCCGTATGGATATCACGAAAATAGGGATGTGCCCCGGGATCAAGCTGGTTACAAAACAGCGCATCAACCCATGGCCCACCGTACTCCCCTGGAGGCAGGCTAATCCCGTGTATCACTATGACATCCAGAGGGACACCCTCAGGCCTGTCATCATAATTGGGCGACGGGCATTGCCGCGCCACATCCAGAAGGCCACTGACCTGGTTAATTTGCACAGCTACGCCCTAGCTAGTCAATATTCGCCATCAAACCATTCACCATATCGGTAAAACTCACGATACCAATGATTTTACGGTTATCTACTACAGGAGCGCGCGATAAACCCAGGCGTTCAAACATCCGAGCGCAATAACGGATATCCATCTCAGGGTCTACGGTTATCACTGGTTTAGTCATAATCTCATACACATTGACACGATCTGGAGCACGATCTTGTGCCAAAACATGGCGTGCAATATCAGAAATCAGTAAAATTCCGAATTCATCATCGTTATGACGTTTATCTACCAGCAGACATTTAGTCTCCATGTGTTTCATTAATTTCAATGCTTCGCTAATGCTGGACATACCATCGACCATATCAAACTCTTTTTTCATCACTTCACGTACACGGATCACTTTTCGATCAGACATTACAACTCCTCCTCTACCATAGGTGTTAACTCTTCCACCTGGTGCATGACACCAACTGCATCTTCCACATCAATCTGAAATGCGATGCCCGTTCCGGGCTTCTCATCAAATTCGCCTATCTGAGAAATCGTCTCCAGGATCTTGCGACTTAGATGTTCCTCAACCAAAAACAACAACACATCTCTTTGTGTTTCCAAAGAAAGGCCAAAAAAGGTTTTGGCTTTTTTAATGCCCTCCCCTCGTGCCTGATTAATGACCGTCGCACCGGTAGCCCCGGCAGTACGAGCAGCATCCAGAACCGCATCGGTTTTGTCATCTTCCACAAGGGTGATTATTAATTTAAAATGCATAACTATTCTCCTCGGCTATTGGCCTTTGCATGATTACGCGCTGCGCGCCAGTGACTTAACTGGGCATAGGCCATCACTGAAATAATGGGAAACAAACAGGCAAAGGCGATCAAACCAAAGCCATCCAGTAAAGGACTACGTCCGGGTACCGTGCTCGCCAAACCCAGACCCAAAGCAGCCACTAGTGGCACCGTGACCGTCGATGTCGTCACGCCACCGGAATCATAAGCCAGTGGAATAATCATTTTGGGTGCAAACATGGTCTGTATGATAACAATCACATAACAGGGGATAATGTAATAATGCAAAGGTGTACCAGTAATAATCCGAAAAACACCCAGAGAAAGACCCACTGCAACGCCAACGGCCACAGCAGTACGCAGCCCCATCACACCAATCGCACCGCCTGAAACATCCTTGGCCTTCATCGCCACAGCAATCAATGCTGGCTCTGCGTAAACGGTAGAAAAACCAATGGCACAGGCAAAGATGTAAACCCAGAAATAATCATCCCAGTGCAAGGCTCGTAGTGTTTCCGTGCCCAGAATAAAGGCGGGATCTGTTAACTGCTCCGCCATCAATTTACCCAATGGGAAGAGTGCTTCTTCAAGTCCGATAAGAAACAGACTTAAACCAATTAATACATACATGAAACCCTGGAGTACCTGCTTCATATGGGGGATACGTTTACGTATCACAAAAAACTGAAAACCAAAAAGAATCGCAATGATGGGCAGCACATCACGTACCGTCGACATCACCGTGGAAAAAATATGTTGCAGCAATTCCGTCACTGAATCATCCCATATGCCATGACAAAGATGATTGGTGTTAATGATGCCAGGGCGATCAGGCCAAAGCCATCGGTCATCGGATTACGACCTTTAATACTGGAGGCCAGCCCAACCCCCAATGCCGTTACCAGAGGGACGGTGATCGTAGAGGTAGTCACACCACCCGAGTCGTAGGCAATACCAATAATCTCTGGCGGTGCAAACATGGTCATAATCACCACGCCGGCATAACCACCCATAATCAGATATTGAATGGGCCATCCCTTGAGAATGCGTAGCACCCCAATCACAATGGCGAAGCCCACCGATAACGCCACGGTGAGACGTAGACCAAAAGCATAACTATCACGTGCTGCACTCGTATTAATAATAATGCCGCCATTTGCCGCAACAGAAGCCGCTTCACCTGCCACAATAATAAGCGCGGGTTCTGCGATGGTGGTACCAAACCCCAGGGCAAAGGCAAAAGCCAGTAACCACCACACACTACCCTTACGGGCAAAGGCATAAGCCATACTCTCCCCGATGGGGAACAGAGCGGTTTCAAGACCTCGAATAAACAAGGTCAGGCCCACGACTACAAAAACAATACCGATGAGTATTTTCTCAAGATTCGGGATCGGCTGTTGTAGCACCACCATTTGAAAGAAGACAATCACAATAATTATCGGCGCCAGATCACGACAACTGTCGTACAAGGGCTGAAACATGGGAGGTATATATTTTCTCACAACAGCAATGAAAGCAGATATGAGGGGCAACATGCAAGGAATAAGATCTAACGGTATTTATCTTTGCTCCGTGGGATGTGCGGGGCGATCCCGGCTCTGTTAACATGAGCTCCCTTAGGCTATGAACTCATCGTGATCAGACTCGCAATATGACAACAAAAATACCCATCGAAGAAATCCAGCAGGATGTCCGCCGCGCGTTAGAGGAAGATATTGGCAGCGGCGATCTCACTGCGAACCTCATTCCTGAAAATAGTCAGGGGGAAGCAAGTGTCATTAGTAGGGAAGATGCAGTGATATGTGGTTTGGCCTGGTTTGAGCAAAGCTTTCAGTTGCTGGACAGCGAAGTGAATATCCAATGGCAGGTGGTCGATGGCGAGCAAGTCAAAGCCAACCAGATCCTCTGTACCCTGCACGGCCCTTCCCGCGCCCTGCTCAGTGGAGAACGTACCGCCCTCAACTTCCTGCAGACATTATCCGCCACGGCCAGCCTCACCCGCCGCTATGTAGATGTGGTGGCCGCTAGCAAGGTACAAATCCTCGATACCCGTAAAACCATTCCCGGTCTGCGTCAGGCGCAAAAATATGCAGTGCGCTGTGGTGGTGGTCACAATCATCGAATGGGACTTTATGATGCGATACTGATTAAGGAAAATCATATCACTGCCGCTGGTTCTATCGCTGCTGCTATTACCAAAGCACACGCCCTGATAAAGGGAGCCACTTCATCGCAAAGCGCCATTGTTGAAGTGGAAGTCGAGGATCTACCACAACTGAATGAAGCCCTGACAACGGGGGTTGACGTGGTATTGCTGGACAATATGACCAACGACACTCTGCGTGAAGCGGTTACGCTCACCCGAGGCAGAGCTAAACTGGAAGCCTCAGGCGGAGTGAATCTGGAGACCATCAAGGCCATTGCTGAAACAGGGGTGGATTACATTTCTGTAGGCGCACTGACCAAGGACATCCAGGCCACCGATCTTTCCATGCGCTTTAACGGGCAAGCTTAACCTTAATAAGCAGGCTTGAACCTGGATTAAGCAAATGGTGCCGAAGGGTTTATACCTGGAGGATACTTTACCGAGAGAAACGACTCCGACCAGATCTGATGTTTATGAGCTTTCACGCACCCGTATAATCAGATCAACGGTGACCGGCGTGGTTCCCGTAGGCAACGGGGGAAGCTCCGCCATATTGATCGAGGTAAACTCAATATCAGTAAGCACGCCGCTATCCAAATTGTAGACATGGTGGTGTTCGCTGGTATTGGAGTCATAGAATACCTTGCTGGGATCAACAATAACCTCACGCACAAGTCCCTTACGAGCAAACAGGTTCAGGGTATTATAAATAGTCGCTTTGGAAGCAGTGCTATCTTCCCGATTGACCCGCTCCAAAACCTGATCCGCCGACAAATGTTGGGGTTTGGCGAACAATAATTCGGCAATTTGCACCCGTTGCCGGGTCGCCGAGATACCCTTTGCCTTCAAGCGGTCAATAACAGCATCGGGACTAAGACCCTGTTTGTCAGACATTTTTTTCATATAACTGTCCATAGACCAAAGTATAGAGGAAGGTTTTGGAATAAGTCCAGATTACCTGAACTTATTCAGGCCTCATCTCTGTCCAGTGCAAAAGACTCGGGGTCAATGATGGGATGCCGCCCAGTAGCCAAATCCACCAGTAAACGGGCCGAGGCCAGCCCCAGCACCACGCCATTGCGGTAATGGCCGGCATTCACATAGAGGCCATCCACTCCGGGATAAGTGCCAACATAGGGCACCCCCCTGGGAGAACCGGGCCGTAAACCGGCCCAGTGCTGCTCAACAGGATACTGACTGAGTGCCGGCACGGTACTCACTGCGGCAGATTGCAACTCGGTAAGTGCCTGATCGGTTGTACTTTTATCAAAACCAACATGTTCAACTGTACTCCCCACCAACACCCGACCATCACGTCTAGGGATCAAATAGTGCCCTTGTGACAGCACAATACGCGAAAACAGCCCCGGTTCCGCCCGGTATAACAGCATCTGCCCACGAACCGGCTCAATGGCCAGATTAAGCCCCAGGCCATCCAGTAACCGGGCACTCCAGGCACCGCCACAGACGATAATATTGTTCGCCACCATCGGCCCTTCAGGAGTATCCACCCCGATAACCGAAGTCCGGCTATCATTCAGCAGAATCTCCGTCACCTCACACTGCTCGGAAATTTCTACACCGCGCATTTCAAGATCAGCCCTTAGCGCCTGCATCATGCGAGGATTACGCACCTGGGCCACCTCGGGCATCCATAGCCCCTCGCTGACATCATCTGCCAGGGCCTGCTCACAACGGTGCAAGGCACTCCCCTGAAGATATTCCAATGAGGTATCAAAATTGACCGACCACTCCACCGCCTCATCCCGTTCCTCAGCATCAAGCATAAGCAAGCCGCTTTGGGTCCACTCCGGGTCAATACCCGTATCCAGAGCCAGCGCCGATGCCAATTGATGATAATTGGTCTGACCCCAGTCAGCCATAATGCTTACCGCCTCGGGATACCGCCAGGGATAAAGGGGTGAGAGAATGCCGCCGCCGGCCCAGGATGATTCCCGCCCCAGCTGTTGCCGCTCCAGCAAACGCACCCGAGCACCCGACAACACCAGCTCACGGGCCGTAAGCATGCCGGAGATGCCGCCGCCGATAATAAGATAATCACTCATTATCGCTGTATCGATCCAGGTGTGTCATAGTGGCAAATGTTTATGGCCCCGTCTGTTAATGTTGAACTAATGGCGGCCATAGTAACAATTTCTCACTACGTGCTGTCAAAATAAGTACTGCCAGATAAACGGGATCAGAACATATTTTCAATAAACCGATTATCTCTCCATTGATACCTTTAATCGCATACAGGCAGACAAACGACCCCATTCAGGCTAAATAAAGATCATGAAACAAGAAAATTCAGGATTCACACTTATCGAGCTGATGATAACCCTGGCCATAGCGGCGATCATCCTCGCTATGGCAATGCCCAGCTTCACCCACACTTTAAAGGAAAACCGTTTAAGTACCACTACCAACAACTTTATTGCCGCTGTCAATATTGCACGTAGCGAAGCCGCAAAGAACGCCACCGAAATCAAACTCACAGCCATAGACAGTACTGACGCCACCAATGAATGGGGCAAAGGGGGCTGGGGTGTCTGGAGAGACATCAATGATGACGGCGACTACGATGTAGGCGAGGAGATCCAAATATGGGAAAGCCTTGCTAACAACACGCTGGACAGCACAATAGGTGTAACGACCTTTAACTTCTCCTCAAGAGGCAGAGTAAGTGCAACGGGCGGCTTAGGTAAATTGCAACTATGTGACAACCGCACAGCGGAAACTGGCCGGGAGATTACTATCAGCCGCATGGGCCGAGTAAGCATAGACTCCGATT